>JABWCQ010000024.1 GCA_013360195.1 bacterium | reverse complement strand
GACTATTGGGGCCTGCGCTTAAAGGGCGTTGCGATTGGCGCAGGCGGCCCTGATTCTCTGCCGCGTGTGATTGAGTTCATGGAACGCGCCGTCAAGTCAAATCCCAGCCGTCCCGATACCTATCTCTATCTCGGTTTCTATTATAAACAACTTGGTCAGGATGAGAAAGCTATCGCAGCGTTTGAAGCCGGAGCGGTCTGCGATCCCAACGATAAAATCATCCGTGATTTTCGTTTGACGCACTATGCTACGCATAAGCAGGCGGAGCAATATTTCGAGCTCGTGCCGACGGCATTGCCGAAAGCTCCGCTCGATTTGGACGTCACGCTCGCCGCGGATGGCAGCAAGCTTTCTAAAGATGTTTTCAAAGGCCACTACTCGATCATTGAGTGCTGGACATACCTTTGACAAACCTGTGTGCAGCGGTCGCTGCCGCAGATGAATCAACTGAGTCTTGAAAACAAACTCCCGTTCCCGCTCTATGCCTTCCACACCGGTGGTGAAATCAAAGAGGCCAAAGCGCTGATAGACAGCACCGATTTCAACGGCAACCCGTGGTCGCTCAACTTCGTTTGGAGCACACAGCACTTCTCCGATCAATTCGGCGGCATCTCCGAACACCCGCGCTACTACTTAATCGATCCCGATGGCGAGCCGTGCGCAGTCTTCAACAACCATCCCGACAACACAATTGAAACGTTGGTATGGCTAAAAGATCAGGTCGAATCGAGAAGGTAGGGGCGGCAGGCATGCCGCCCGTGTATTGCACAATTGCTCAAAAGACCGAGGCCACACCTCGGTCTTTTGCAACTTCGGACTGGCTTCCGGGTTCTTTACTATGAAGCCACCATGGAGCCTGCATGAATTCAGTCAGTTTTGAAGAGATTTACGACCGCCATTACAACGACGTCTGGCGCTATCTTCTGCACATCTCGGGAGATACGGAGACCGCGCTTGAACTCACTGCGCAGACTTTTTTCCGTGCCTTTCGGGCTTGGCCGAAATTCCGCGACGAGGCTCCGGCTAAGGTTTGGCTGCTGCGGATAGCTGTAAACGAGTGGCGGCGAGAATTGCGGAAGCGACAGATTCAGCGCGTGATTCCGTTTCCGAAGACTTGGTGGAACGAGTTCGGTGAAATCGAATGCAATGCGGTCGAAGTCGAAGCCGTGAATGTAGAGATCGAGCGCAACGAATCCTATCAATTTTTGCAGGCCGCGCTCAAAAAACTTCCCGAAAAATACCGCACGCCGATTGTGCTGCAATATTTTGAATATCTATCGTTAGATGAGATCGCCGCCATCCTCGGGCGGCCGGTCGGCACGGTGAAATCCCTGGTTCATCGTGGCATCGCCAAACTTCGTGAGGATCAGGGCCTGCGCGAAGCACACAGCGATATCATCCTCGAGGCAACTCGAATTTCAGTGGAGAACAGATAATGGATAACTTCGAAAAGAGACTCGAAAACGTTCAAGCGCCCGGCAATACGGTGGAATCACATCGTGACGCATTGCGCAATAGACTCAAAACTGCTCCGCGCTCAACGCGGACTCGCAGCTCGATGCTTGCACTGAGTGTTTTGTTTGTCATCGGCATTTCCGGTTTGACGATCGCCAATCCGAATTGGGTGAGCGACGTGGTGAAGATTGTCACGCACGAATCACACTTCACCTCCGCCGACGGTAAGCAGGAGTATCACATCAAGACGATGGAGATCGAAGGCCCGGCGGATTCGGTGGCGCAGAAGCTTGCGCAAATGAAAGCGGACGGCCAAGTGGGAGACTGGACTCTTGATCCGGCCGATCCCGCGAATCTGGAAATGCTGAAGAAGGACGGCGCGAAGAAAATGGTCATCGTCGAAGCCGAAGTCACTGACAAGGGCGACGGCAGCGGCCCGCTGGAACGGCAGATGATTATCGAGAGTCGTGACGGCGCGAATTTGATGCTGGGTCAAGAGACGGCCGGTCAGCATGAGAAGCAATTAATTATCGAGAGCCGTGACGGCGGCAAAACGTTTACGGTGAATGGCAAACCGGTGACGGCCGAAGAGCTTGCGCAGATTCAGGCACAGCACGGCATCGTGCAAAAGATGATTGAAACGGACGGCGGCGTTTCAACGATTGAATCCGCACCGGAAATTGCGGCGACATTTGAGCTAAAGCAAAATTATCCGAATCCCTTCAACCCGACGACGCAAATTCCGTTTGAGTTGAAAGAAGGCGGCAATGTCACAATGAAGGTTTACGATTTGACAGGCCGCGAAGTCGCCACGCTTTTGAACGGCTATCAATCCGCAGGTTCGCACACCGTAACCTTTGACGGCTCAGGTTTATCATCGGGCACCTATCTCTACAAGTTAGACGTCAACGGCAACCAATTCAGCCGCACGATGATTCTGATGAAGTAGGGGCGGATGGCAATCCGCCCGCGTTCAAAAAAAAGCCGAGGCAATCACCTCGGCTTTTCTGTTCTGCAAATTGCGATTCTCTATTTCAGCAGTACCATCTTTCTTGTCTGAGACAAGCCGTTGCGTTCGAGACGATAGAAGTAAATACCGCTTGGCATAAGTGAAGCATCCAGTTTCACGGCGTGAACACCTTCACCCGTGCTGCCATCAACCAACACAATCATCTCCCGTCCGCTCAAATCGTAGACAGCGAGCTTCACCAGTCCCGGCTCGTTAATGGAAAACTCAATCGTCGTCTCCGGGTTGAATGGATTAGGATAGTTTTGCAAAAGAGCGAATTCTTCGACGATCTCGGGATTGGCACGCGGCGTGGCTTCCGCGTCGGCCAGCCAGCTTCGCTCGCCGTCTATGGCAACCTCATAGAGCGAGTAATGATAAATATGACCGTTTTGAACGTCACTATCCGCATAGGCGTACAGGGATCCGGTCGGGGAATTCGTCGCGGCGATTCTCGCCATTTGCGCGCCGTCGCGTTCAATCTCAAAGCTCTCCACATCTGACTCCGAGCCGGTTGCCCACGACAGCAGAACTTCGCCGTCTCTGGCTTGCGCGCTGAAACTCAGAAGCTCGACCGGCAGGAATCCTTCCAATCTGACGCACACATAACCCGCGCCTTGTCCTTGTCCCTGCCCCAAAATCACATTCTGCCAATATGGCACTTGCTGTCCGATGATGTTCGGGCTGCCCGGATGCAGCACCCAGCCGTTGGGATCGTATAGCGCGGAGGCTGGTGGCGCAAGATTTGTCTCGCAAGTTTCGCATCCTTCAGACACACTCACAATGGGCGGACGGCTTGGATTCAGATCCGGCCCGAACACACGAATGATTCTGTAGCCGCCGAAAAATACCAGCTCACAGGAGGACGAGACGTCGAATGGATCAAGGTCGATCGGGTTTGGAGAGTTGTTCGTGTTGCAATCACGAATTCTGTACTGGTAGTCCAACCCAATGCCGTCATCAAAATACGTTTCCACTGTGACATGCACATATCCCGGACCAAGTTGCGTGCAATTGCAGCGCGAACCATAAAAGCAGCCGGGCTCTTCTTCATTCAGGTTGTCCGAAGCTTCGCAGATGTCATTGCTGCAGAATGCTGTGCCGATGTACTGATGCGGCTGCGATCCGCCGCCGCAAATCAGAAATTTCCACGTGCTCGCATAAGGCAGATACACCAAAAAGTGCTGATCCGCTCCATCGGAGAAGCAGCAATCATCACGGTTATCCGTTGTACCGCTGAAGTCCGTGGGCGCGAATACAACTTCCGGCACGCAGTTGCCGCCCACATAATTGCAAGCTCCCAGGGAAATGAGCCAGTAGTATGCTTCAATAAACCCGGCAGTCTCGGCACCCAGATGGATATAATAGGTCACTCCCGGTTCAGAGCACCAAGTTGCGTCCGCGGAAGAAGTGTTGATGTGACAGAAAGTCGCGTCGTTACCGCCGACACAGATCAGATTCGAGCAGTCGCCTTTGAAGACCTGAAGCGCATGGTCGCCGCTGCCATCGTTGTCGCAGGTGGAAAATCGCAGAGTGGTTCCATTTCCAACGACCGCGAACCAGATTCCGTTTTGAGGAGCAGCTTCATTACATGCCGGAGGGGCGTCTGTCGTGGCACCGGTCGTGTTTGCCACGCCGGACGAGGGGATTGCAAGTGATAGAGCTTGAGCGCAGTTATCCTGCGCATGAATAGCTAATGACTGACCTGCACTAAGGATTAAAAATAAAATCATTACATAGAACATGACTATACTCCTTTACTGTTAAGCTGCATATATCGCTAAGTTATGGCGAGTTATCGACAGATACAAGCAATTCTCCCGATTATATTTGAAATTCTCGCAGTGATACGCCACAATGAATAAAGCCGAGGCAATTGCCTCGGCTTTTCCTCTGTTTCTTTGCGTGTCACCAGTTCAGTCTTCGCAGCAGTGCGTCAAGCGTGTCGGCCTTCCACTTGATGGAGTCATTCATGATTTGAATCTTGTCGAGCTCGCGGGATTGCCGGACGGCTTCGTCTATGTCGCCTACCTCAAGCGCAAGAAAACCCTTTTGCACGCGCGCGGGCGCATAGGCCGGATAACGCTCGATGGCTTCGGCATAGAGCGAATCCGCCACTTTCGGAAAGTCCATCATCAATACATACTCCGCCGCCCAGAACAGCCATTCCGGATCGCCGGGATCAAGCTTGTGCGCTTCGAGCATGGACGTGTACGCTCCCCAATAGTCCTGAGACGCGGCCTGCAGTCTGGCGCGCGCCACCCACAAATCTCTCACGTTCAGACTTTTCAAATCAGGGATTTCCTTGTCAAGCAGCGCAAGCGCCGCCGAATCGCCCTGCGCGTGCTGCACACTGTCGAGTTTCGCATAGAGCGTATCAAGCTTCGCTCCGGAGAGACTGTCGGGCGGTGCAACACCGGCGCGTTCAAATTCAATGCGCGCCTGATCAAAATTTTTCGTTGCCCACAGCGCGTTTGCCAATCCCAATCTCGCGGGCTGAAACTCGGAGTCAATCGCCAGCGCGCGCGAGAACATCGCCATCGCCTCCGTGTACATGTCATAGTGGAGCGCCATCGAGCCGACGTTGGCGAAATCCACACGCGGATAAACTTGAAAGGACGCGGTCTTTGACGGCGCGTTGGCAATCACGAGCACGAGCAGATAGACACCGAGTGCGGCAGCGACCTGCACGGACTTCTTCTCCCGAAATCCCTGAATGATTCCGGCAATGCCTGCTCCTGCCAGCGGCAGCAGAATCAGCAGCAGCGGAAATCGGTATTCGGAGGACGAGAAGAAGATGAGAATCGAGAGCAGATAGCCGGCGGTATAAAGCCCCATGAAGCGGAGCCGTTTGCGCATCGGCCAGAAAAGCAGCACGCCGGCGAAGGCAAGCGGCAGCAAGATTCCCCAGCGAACGGGCAGGAAGTTGACGGTCTTGTTGGCCAGCAGCATGCCGCGAAAAGAGAAGTTGTTGGCAACCTCTTCGTTTCGCATTGTCCACCAGATTTTCTTCAGCAGCACTCCCACCCATTCGAGCTTGTCCTCGAACACATCCCGCAGCGCCATCTCCTGCCAGAATTTTGCAGACTCGGTGAGAGTGACTTCCCGGCCCATTCGGCGCGATGCTTCCTTGCGGTAGCCTTCGGCTTCATCCTGCGCGGCGAAGTTTTCGACAAAATCGAGCGCGTCATAGACACCGGTTGCGCCGTCGCGATTGCCGATAAAGAAGTTCACGCCGCCTGACGCGGTGACGAAAACCGGGCTTCCGCCTTCGCGTGCATTACGCAGCGACATCGGCAGATGAACGACAATCAATGCCACAAGAAAGGAGACAAGATAGATTGGCTTGCTTTCAAGCTTCCAAACTTTCCAGCCGATATAGAGAAGCAGAAAGACTGCAAAAAGCAGAACGGACGGCCGCGCTATAGCCGAGAGTGAACACACTCCGCCCGCCAATGCCCATGCCCACCAATTCTTAAACTCATCTTCCGCCAAGCCGCCGAATTGAATTAACAAATAGAGCATGACGGCATTGAGAAATAGAATCCACGATGCGGACAGAATCATGCCGTCAAAATAGAGCCACGGTGCATAGAGGATTCCCAATACTCCGGCAAACAGAGCCGCACTGTTGCCGAACAGCCTCCGTGTGAGCATTACGACCAGCAGGAATGTCGCGCAGGACAAAAACATCTGCACGACAAGAATGATTTGCGGCGAGATGTCGCCCGTCAAGCGCAGAATCCAGCCAATGAACTGAGCGTAACCGGGTCCGAGCCAAAATGGGCCGGGGGGATGGCCGCCACCCTGCGACAATTGATAACCCCATTTGAAATAGGTTTCGCTGTCGAGGACGGGGATTTTGGTAACGATGGAGTCCGCCATTTCCTGATAGGCAATATAGCGAACTGTCGCAAACAGTCCGGTGAGCAGCAAGAGCAGCCCGTTGAAGTGTTTTTCGAGTAAAGACATAGGCCCTCCAGCCTGTGTTTTAGACAGGCAATTTGCGCTGGCTCGAAGAAACAAGCTTTGCAAACGGATTGTGAACCAGCGATTACGCGAAGCTACACTATTTTGTCCCCGGAATCAAGGGTAACTCCCAGTTGGAATATACAGATGATGCCCTGTTCTTGTGGCACCTGGAATATAAATGTTAGAGCATTGACACTTTCGGCGAAGTTTAGTATATTTGTAAGCTTAATCATTTACTGTACCTGCGGAGATAGACGTCAAACATGTCCAAACAGTTACCCCCACTCCACATCGGTGACCTTGTTGCCCGAGTACCCATTATACAAGGCGGCATGGGAGTGGGCATTTCGATGTCCGGTTTGGCCGTTGCTGTGGCGAATCAGGGAGGGATTGGCGTGATTGCGACCGCCGGTATTGGCATGGGTGAACCGGATTTCTATCGAAATTATGCTGAGGCAAATGTGCGGGCGCTGCGCAGAGAGATTCAGAAGGCGCGCGCGTTGACTTCCGGTGTGCTTGGAGTCAACATCATGGTGGCGCTGACGAATTTCGCTGATATGGTGAAGACTTCCATCGAAGAAGGGATAGACATCATCTTCTCGGGAGCAGGTTTGCCGTTGAATCTTCCGCGATACAAGACGAGCGGCGACCGTACGAAGCTGGTTCCGATTGTTTCGTCGGGGCGTGCCGCGGCGATGTTGTGCAGGCGCTGGCTCGAAAAATATGATTATTTGCCTGACGCTTTGGTGGTCGAGGGTCCGAAGGCGGGCGGACACCTTGGCTTCAAAGAGGAACAGCTTCGGGATCCGAACTATGAGCTGGAGAATCTTGTTCCCGCAGTCGTGACAGCCGTCCAACCTTATGAAGAATCAGTCGGCCGGAAGATTCCTGTTATTGCGGCGGGCGGAGTGTACGCGGGTGCTGACATAAAGAAATTTATGGAGCTTGGTGCATGCGGCGTGCAGATGGGGACGCGCTTTGTCGCAACGGAGGAATGTGACGCATCACGCGAGTTCAAACAGACCTACGTGGACGCGCGGGAGGAGGATATAACGATTATTCACAGTCCCGTGGGGATGCCGGGACGTGCTATCCGGAATTCGTTCGTGGATGCGATGAACCGGGGAGAAAAGGAGCCTTTCCGTTGTCCCTATCATTGTATCATTACGTGTGACTATCAGAAGAGCCCCTATTGCATTGCGCTGGCCTTAATGAACGCGAAGAAGGGAAACCTTGCACATGGATTTCCCTTTGCGGGGGCGAATGCATTCCGGGTGAACAAGATTGTCAGTGTCAAGGAGCTCATTGACTCGCTGATTTTGGAGTTTGAATCCGCCTGGGAAACGTCCCTGCACACGATATAGACAGTCCGTGTGATTAGTGCCCTGATTTTCAGAATCCGGGCTTTTGTTTGTTCCGGCTTGACTTTCGGTGAATTGAGTTGTATATTTCGATGAATCGAATTAAGAAAAACAATGTGATGAATATGCTTTCCAGCGCCGCAGAGGATTGTTTATTATTGTCTTATCGCTTTTCAGAGCGGGGGGAGGAGCTGTCAATCTCTACGCTGGCTCGCGGCTTAGGGGTCGGGGATTCTACGGTTACGGCCATGATTCAGAAGCTCGCCAAGTTGAAGCTCGTGAACCATGTGCCGCGCCGGGAGATCAGCCTGTCGGAATCCGGTGTGGTGCTGGCTCGCAATCTGATCCGGCGGCATCGGCTGATCGAGACCTATCTCCATCAGAAGCTCGGCTACACCTGGGACGAGGTCCATCTCGAAGCCGAAAGCATTGAACATGCCGTCTCGGAGAAGTTCGTGGAGGCGATTGACCGCGAGCTTGGTTTTCCGCAATTCGATCCGCACGGCGATCCCATTCCGACCCGCGAGAGTGCGCACGACAGCCGTAAACTCAAGCGGCTTTCCGAAATGGGTGTCGGGGACCACGGAAAAGTTGCCCGCATCGTTGAAGGCAAGCCCGACGCGCTGCTCTACCTTTCCAGGCTTGGCATCGGACTGGGAACGGATGTTGAAGTCACGTATGCACCCGCGCAGGATGAGATTGTGCACATATCCGTTGAGGGAGTGCAGCGCACTCTGGGCGCGAATGTCGCAGCAAACATTATGGTGGAGTAACCTTTGACGAAAACAATATTGAAAACAATTGCGCTCACGCTGTTGTCCGTTCTGCTTGTGTCATGCAGCGGCAAGTCAGGTGCACCGTCACAGAAATTGAATGTCGTTTGCACCGTAGGCATGATCACCGACATAGCACGAACGGTCGCCGGGGACAAGGCCGATGTGACCGGGTTGATGGGTGCGGGCGTTGACCCGCATCTCTATAAGGTAAGCCACGGTGATGTGGAGAAGCTTTCAAACGCCGACCTTGTGCTCTATAACGGGCTGCATTTGGAAGGCAAGATGGCCGATGTACTGGTGCAAATGGCGCGGGAGCGAGCCGTGGTTCCGGTCACACGCGATATTCCGGATTCTCTATTGCGCGAACCGCCGGAATTTGACGGACACTATGACCCGCATGTGTGGATGGATCCGCTGCTCTGGTCGTACTGTATTCACACGATTGCGGATGAGTTGACGAAGCTGCGGCCGCAGTTTGCAGAGGAATTCTCTCAGCGCGCGGATTCATTGGTATCCGTCTGTCAAATGATACATCAGGTGGGACGCTCGCTGTTTGACAGCATTCCGAAGGAGCAGCGAGTGTTGATTACGGCTCATGACGCATTCGGCTACTTCGGCAGAGCCTTTGACGTGGAAGTGCACGGCTTGCAAGGCATTTCCACGGCCACCGAATATGGCGTGGCGGATGTCACGAATCTTGTCGAAATGATAACGACGCGCAAGGTGCGCGCAGTGTTTGTGGAATCGAGCGTACCGACGAAACCCCTTGAAGCGGTGATTGCGGGATGTCAATCACGAGGCCATGAAGTGAAAATTGGCGGGACGCTGTTCAGCGACGCCATGGGCGAGCCGGGAACTCCCGAAGGAACCTATCCCGGGATGATTCGCCACAACATCACGACGATTCACGAAGCATTGAAATAATCATGCAGACGACACACGCACCGATAGAAGTGCACGATGTGACGGTGGCCTATGACCGCAAGCCCGTGCTGTGGAATGTGGATTTGACGATTCCGCAGGGCAAGCTGGTGGGCGTGCTGGGACCTAACGGCGCGGGAAAGTCAACTCTGCTCAATGCCATCATGGGGCTGCTGCCGCTGGCCAGTGGAAATGTGCGCATCTGGAATGAACCGCTGGAGAAGCAACGCGGTCGTATCGCCTATGTGCCCCAGCGCGAATCCGTGGATTGGGATTTCCCGACCAATGCACTCGATGTCGTGCTCATGGGACGCTACGGCAGGCTGGGGTTGTTTCGCAGACCGGGCAAGGCCGACCGCGACATTGCGATGCAATGTTTGGAAAAGGTGGGCATGCACGGCTTTGCGTCACGTCAGATTTCGCAGCTCTCCGGCGGACAGCAGCAGCGGGTGTTCATCGCCCGTGCGCTGGCACAGGACGCCGACATCTATTTAATGGACGAACCTCTTGCGGGAGTGGATGCGACGACCGAACGCGCCATTATTGACTTGCTGCGCGAACTGAAATCTCAGGGCAAAACCGTTGTGGCGGTGCATCACGATTTGCAAACGGTGACTGAGTATTTCGATTGGCTTGTGCTGCTGAATTTGCGGTTAGTCGCGGCCGGACCGACAAGCGAAGTCTTTACAACCGAGCGTCTCGCGCAAACCTACGGCGGCAGATTGAAGATACTCGCCGATGTGGCGGATTTGGTGCAGCAGAATTCACCGTTGAAGGCTCTGAAACATCCGGCATAACAGACGTGGACATTTTGCATGACATAACGCTTCGCTCCGTATTGCTCGGCACAGTCTTGCTGGGAGCTGTAGCGGGGTTGGTGGGCAGCTTTGCCTATTTGCAGAAGCGCGCACTGCTTGGCGATGCTTTGGCGCACGCGGCGCTGCCGGGCGTTGTGCTGGGATTCTTGTTTGCGGGCGGCAAAATGCCGCTTGCTCTGCTCCTGGGTGCGGCGGTGACGGCATGGTTGGGGGCGCGCGCGATAGATTGGATTGGCCATCACACGAAACTGAAACAGGATGCGACCGTCGCGATTGTGCTGTCGGTGTTTTTTGCCGCCGGTGTCGTGGGATTGTCTTATGTGCAGAGACACGGCGACGCGGCGCAGAGCGGACTTTCGACATTCCTGTTTGGCCACGCCGCCTCGCTTTTGCCGCGCGACGTGCAGACCTTCGCACTGTTCGGTATCGTCTCTATTATTCTGCTGGGGCTGTTTTACAAGGAACTGAAGTCTATTACCTTTGACCGCAGATTCTCGCAGGCGACGGGACTGCCGGTGAAATGGATAGAGTTTGTGATGACAACTCTCATCGTTGCGGCGACGGTCATCGGTTTGCAGGCGGTGGGAGTGGTAATGATGTCGGCGCTGCTGATTACTCCGGCGGCGGCGGCGCGGCTGTGGTCAAACCGCTTGAGCAGAATGCTGGCGATAGCGGCCTTCATCGGCATCTTGTCGGGTGTATTGGGAACGCTTATCAGTTACAGCGCGCCGCGCATGCCGACCGGCCCATGGATTGTGCTGGTGGCAACAGCACTTTTCGTAGTTTCGTTCCTGCTTGCACCGCAGCGCGGGCTACTCGCTCGTTACGTCACCTTTTCGGAGTTGCGCACGCGCACACAGGAAGAGAATCTGCTTAAATATTTCTATCACTTGGGCGAGCAGCAGGGAGAGCCGGCGGGAAACTTCACCTCGGCGGAGCTTGCCCGCTCGCGCAACATACGGGGCAAGGCGTTTCCGCAGGCGATGAAGAGCCTGCAGAAGAAGGGGTGGGTGGAAGTAACGTCCGATGGCTTTCGCTTGACGGACGCCGGACAGACGGAATCTGCGCGCGTGGTCAGACTTCACAGGTTGTGGGAAGTGTATTTGCGCGAGTATCTTCACTTGCCTGCGGATCACGTGCACAGCGGCGCGGAGCAGATGGAGCACGTCTTGACTCCCGAACTTGAGCAAGAGCTTGAAGCATTCTTGGCCAAACCGAAAGTTGACCCGCACGGCGCGCCGATTCCTTATAAAGAGGAGAAGCGCCAATGACGGAATTTTGGATTTTACTTGCCGGTGTGTTGTGCGGAGTCTCCTGCGGTCTCATCGGGAGTTTTCTGATATTGAGAAAGCAGGCGATGCTTGCCGATGCCATCAGTCATGCCGTTCTGCCCGGCATTGCATTGGCATTCCTGATTCTGAAATCACGCCAGTCTCCGGCGATGCTGGCGGGCGCGGCAGTGTTCGGATTGCTGACGGTGTTTTTGGTTGAGATGCTGCAGCGCAAAGGAAGATTGCAGAGCGACGCGGCCATCGGAGTCACGTTCACAGCTCTTTTTGCTCTGGGTGTTCTCCTGATATCTGCGTTCGGGCGCGCTGTGGATTTGGATCAGGATTGCGTGCTGTTCGGAGAAATCGCGCTTGTGCCGTGGGACAGACTGACGATTATGGGCGGCGACGTCGGCCCGAAGGCAATTTGGTCGCTTGGCGCATCCCTGCTTCTGAACGTAATGTTCATCACGGCCTTTTACAAGGAACTCAAAGTGACAACTTTCGACCCGCTTCTGGCGCGCAGTTTGGGATTGCGCACAGGCTTGATGCAGTATGGTTTCATGGCGTGTGTATCGCTGACGGCGGTGGCGGCTTTCGAGAGCGTGGGCGCGATATTGGTTGTCGCACTGCTTGTTGTCCCTCCGGCGGCGGCATTTCTCTTGACTACCCAGCTGTTCACGATGCTGCTGCTCTCCGGCGCAATCGGCGCGGTCTCGGCCATCGCGGGCTACTATGTTGCGGCTCCGTTCGACGTCTCAATTTCGGGAATGATGGCGGTCGTCGCGGGATTGATCTTTACGGCGGCGCTGATGCGCAATGTATGGAAACGGCGCAGACCTGCGCTTGAAGTTTAGCAGTGAAGCCGCAGACACAAATGTAAAACGCCGCACGTAAGTGCGGCGTTTCACATATTGGGGATTCTGGAAGTGCTACTTCATCAGAATCATCTTCTTTGTAATCGTTCCTTCGGGCGCATCGAGACGATAGAGATACACACCGGACGGGCGGTTGACACCCGCATTGAAATTTGTCTCGTAGAAACCCGGTGTCAGGTCATTGTCTATCAGCGTGGCAACTTCACGTCCCGTGATATCATAGACCTTCAACGTGGTCTTGCCCGCGCGCGTGAGGCTGAAACTGATTTGCGTTTCCGGATTGAAGGGATTCGGATAGTTCTGCGCAAGTTCAAAGAAGATGGGCACAAGCTCGCGCTCTCCGCTGCTCAGCGGCACGACGAGCACGGGGAACGGCGCATACTGACAGAAGAGAGTGAACTCATCACCGTACTCCGCGAACGGCCAGCGCACCGACCAGTCGGGAATCGAAGATGTTGACCAGTTGACCGTGTCGGGTATTTCCGTTTCGGGACGGTTCTGCGCGCGCGGCACGATAGGCCCGAGACAGCCCGTGGTGTCCGAATCAATGCGAATCGTCACCGTTGCATCGCCGTCCGGGTCAAAGAGCTGCCAGCTCAAAACAACATTATCAGCGGCAGTTCGGATCGTGTCCGAGCTCGGATTAACCCAGATAAAAGTCGGCGGAACGTTCGGCGGATAGGAGGTGAAACCCGTCGTCGCCGTATTGTTGTTCTCGTTGTTTTCGGTCACTTGTCCGAGCGGGTCAAGCACGAACTGGAATTCATGGTCACCGTCGCTGCCGACCATCATGGAATCAAGCAGCCACTGGAAATTTGAGTTCTCGGCCACACCGACCATGAGCGTGTCGAGAATAATCGTGCCGTCGTAATACAGCGTAGCGCGGAAATCCGGATAGTAAAGCACACCGCCGGCGCAGGTTCTCCACGACAGCAGCGGACGAATGTAATCACCGGTTTCAATACGTCCGGGGAACGTTATGCCGTCCGGATTGCGCACGGAGATGCCGTCGTTCGCGATATCGACGGTGCCGTCGTCAACGGCCACAATCACATCGTCCACAAACGCCCCAACATCGCGGTTCTGGTCGGCGTCGGCACGGAACCACCAGAATACGTAAACGGCGGGTCTGCCGAGTGCCGAGACGCTGTCACGCGTCGCGTTGTTACGATAAAGGTCGCGCAGGTCCATGGTGAACGTGCGCCAGCCTTCGTCGGTGGTGCCGCTAAAGACGGAGTCAATCCAGATGTGAGTTGTTGCCAGAGAAAAAACCGAATCCGCGCCCCAGCAAATGGTATCCTGCACGTCTTGAGCATGTTGGAAATTCAAGCTGAATTGCACTTGCGCGTACTGCGCGTTCGTGAGATTCAGCGGGCCGTACGTCATGAAGGTGTTCAGATTGGCGGGATAGCGGTCCCCGGCATCGGGGTCCTCCGTGCCCGGTCCTCCGATAATCCAGCAGGATTGATCGTCGTCATTGCCGCAGAAGGATTGCAGTCGGCCGCTGTAGATGCGGTCTTGAATTCCCCATGTCAGCTGCGGCAGCGCGGGACTGATTCTCCAGCAGCGGCCTTGGCCGACCGGCAGGCACCACGGCCACGCGGGACGGGTGGAGTCGAAGCATTCGATGTGCAGAGTTGTCCAGCAGGCTTCGGCTGTGGACGGACGCGGACCTTTGCTCAGCGGTAGCGAGAGCAGTGAGACGGCCACGACGGCCATCAAGAGAGAGATACTGTAATTTACGCGAGAATTTTTCATGGGCCCTTTCCCCTCCAAAGAAAAGGAAGAACGCCGCCAGCCGTCAAGCGGCTGGCGGCGTTCCAATAGTGACAGGTTGCGTGGTCAAAGAAGCAGAACAGAAATAGACGTGTGAACACGACCGCGGCGGTTGCCGCAAAGTCGCGTTACTTCATCAACACAAGTTTGCGTGTGCTGTTGAAGCTGGCTTCACCGGCCTGCGCGTCGAGGCGGTAGAAATAAACGCCGCTCGAAAGGTCGTTGCCGTTAAAGCTGATGGTGTGCGAACCGGCTTCCATATTGCCGTTGATGAGCGTGGCGACTTCCCGTCCGAGCAGGTCGAAGACGGAGAGTTTCACGTTTGCGCGCATCGGCAATGCGAACGGAATGGTGGTTTCCGGGTTGAAAGGATTCGGATAGTTTTGCACGAGCGAGAATTCAGTCGGCATCGCCTCGGGAGCTTCCGGTGACGCGCTGACACCGAGCAGCCATTCCACGGCGCGCTGCATCACGGTGTTGCGTGCCGCTTCGGTCGCGATGGCTTCGAAACCGAACGCCATGTACATCAGACGATAGGTGCCGTTATTGACCGTCACGCCTGCATACTGCGTCTCGCCCTGATACTGCTGGTCATACTGGAAGATAAGCGTCGCTTCGTCGTCACGGGGCAGAATGGACGATTGACGGCTCTGGTTGTTGGCACCGGTGCCGCTGACGATGGCGAAGGCCTGATCGCCGAACAGACCCGGAGTTCCGGTGATGGACGAGCCGATGGGGAAGTTGCGCAGATAGCTCGCGTGAATATAGTCGGTGAAGAGCTGGTCGTTGCGCATATCGAAGCCGATACCCTGACCCGTTAGAAGCAGGTTACCGCCGTTGTCGAGATAGTCCTGAACGTTGAGCTGGTCAATCGGCGAAAGTGTTTCCTGCCACAGGTCGCCCGTGAACCAGATGACGGCATCCACGCCGTCGAAGAGGGAAACATCGACATCGTCAAGATGCGCGTCCCACCAACCCCAAACGACGTTCACATGGTCATCCGCCGCGGCCAGCGCTTCGGCATAATACGTTTCGTACGTGTCGCCGCCGTCGGCATCAATCACAAGCACATCCAGACCGGCCATCAAGCGCCAATCGTGTTCGGCCGAAACAAGGTCGTTGCCCTGCGAGACAACATTCAAGCCGAAGCTCGCATGGCCGGGATTACCGTTCGGATTAACACGAACGATTAGGAATTTGGATTCAAGGCTGTTCACGGAAACCTGAATAGCGCTCGGGTGAGCCGTTCCTCCAGTTTCTTCTACTGAATACACCCAGCCCGTCGGCCATTCACCGGTCAACGTGACGTCGTACGTATCGTTCATCGTACCGATGTTGGAAAGCTCAACGAGGTAAGCCTGTTCACCGCCGGAGGTTTGAATGATGGCCTGTGCGGGGTTATCCTGATTCGTGCTGAAGGCATATTCCTGTGAAACATGTGCCCACGTGCCCTGCAGCACTTCCTTGGTGCCGTTATTCTGCAGGAAGACGACAACACTCAGACCCTCAACATCCCATTGCGCGTTGCGCGTCAGGGTCACGTTGAAGTCGTAGGGATTTCCCGGCGAAGCGTTTACCGGTGTACCGACATTGAAATTCGGAGCGGCATCGCAGAAGACATCCGGAAATTCGGTTTCGCCGTTGGAGCCCGGAGGCGACGCATACGTGACCAGGTCACGAATCAAAACGACGTACAAATTCGCATTGGAGAGCTGCTGTTCAGCGTTAATTGTTCCGGTCACCTGAATGGTAGTTGGCGACGCAGTCACGGCGAGCAGGTCATCAATCGTACACGGAGAAGGAGCAGCATAGCGATTGCGAATGCCCGTACGAAGCGTGTTGACATTTACATTTCGTACGTCCACAATTCCGTCACACATAACCCACGGCACCCAATTGCAGCCATAGTAGTTGATGCGTGCGGTTGATTCGGAGACGTTGTAAAGGTGGAAAGCATCGTTATTTGCTCCCGGCCACCAGCCGTGCGTCTTAATCGAAATCACTGTGTCACGTGTCATTCCTTCGAGCAAGGTGCGCTCGGTAGGATTCCAGGATGCGCACGGTCCGCAGTTCCACTGAGTAAATCCATCGACAATCACGCACTGCCGTTGTGCTGCAAAGCCGGTCATAACCATTGCGAGTAAGCTCGCGACTGCAAAAAGGGTTTTCAAACTGCGATTCATAGGTCCTCCGTTGCCGACCAAAGTGTTTAACCCCAGTAACCGAAAAACTGTATTCTTAAATATAGGTGTTTCTGATGGTAATTCAAGCGCAATGAGGGGTTTTGCAAAAGCCGCTCCCGCGGGGAAGGGAAGCACGAAGCGGGAAACGGGACGCAGAATATTTACACAAATCATTGTAAATAATGAATAAAGGATTTACGCCGTCATGCACTATGCGTGCGAACTGCCACTCCCCTGCACGGGCACTATGAAAAGAGAGGCGAGAGGGTGCAATCGGTGCAGAGGCCGGAGAGGCCAAATAGAGGCGGTCAATGCCCGCTGCTTTTCGAGGGATCGAAGGTGAACCCTGCCCCCTTCAGGACATTGGACACGTCCTCCTGGATGGCATCGAGCTTGTCCTGTGATTTGGCCTCGATGCGCAGCACGAGCGTCGGCTGGGTGTTCGAAGCGCGCACAAGCGCCCATCCGCCGTCGAAGTTGACACGCACTCCATCGAGGTCAATCGTTTCGAGTCCGCGTGACTTGAAACTGCTCTTCACCTTGTCCACCACGTCGAACTTCACCTCGTCGGGACAATCCACGCGAATTTCCGGCGTCGAAAACGTCGGCGGCAAATCGGAAAGCTCTTGTGCCAGTGAATGCGGCAGACGCGACACAATTTCGAGCAATCTTCCCGCCGAATAAATGCCGTCGTCAAAGCCGAAGAATCGGTCTGCAAAAAAGAAATGTCCGCTCATCTCTCCCGCCAGCGAGGCCTTCTCCTCCCACAGCTTGCTCTTGATAAGCGCATGCCCCGTCTTCCACATGATGGGAGTTCCGCCATGTTTCTTGACATCGGCGAAGAAATTCTCGCTGCACTTCACGTCCGCAATCACCTTCGCGCCGTGCATGGATTTCAATATCGACCTTGCAAACAGCGTCATCAGCATATCGCCCCAGATGACCTTGCCCGAGCCGTCAATCGCACCGAGCCTGTCCGCATCGCCGTCAAAACCGACGCCAAGTTCAAGCTTGTTGTCGGCAACAAGCTTCTTCAGCGCGACGAGATTTTTCTCCACCGTCGGGTCGGGATGGTGATTCGGAAAGCGTCCGTCCACGTCCGAGTAGATGTCAAACACTTCCGCGCCGATTTCGCGGAAAATCTGCGGCCCGCACAGCCCGCCGACACCGTTGCCGCTGTCCACTCCCACCCGCACCTTGCGGTCGAGCTTCAGATTGGCCGCCAGCCACGTGATATAGTCGGGCAGAATATTGTAACTGCCGCTCGCCGCGCCTGATTTTTCGTAGTCCTGCCGTTCGCACAGCCCGCGAATCTCCTGAATCATCGCACCGTGAATCGAGGTCTTCCCGTAGGCCATCTTAATGCCGTTGAACTCGGGCGGATTGTGCGAACCCGTCACCATAATCCCGCCGTCGGTCTGCAAATGCGCGGCGGAAAAATACAGCACGGGTGTGGGCACCTGCCCGACGTCAGTCAGCTCAAGGCCGGTGGACAGCAGGCCGGACTTCAAATCGTTGACGATACGTTCGGATGTCAACCGTCCGTCACGGCCTATTGTGAACTTCTTTGCTCCTTTGCGGCGAATGAACGTGCCGATGCCGCGGCCCAATTCATAGACCACTTCGGGCGTCAAATCATCGGCCACGACGCCGCGAATATCATATTCACGAAAAATGTTGGGATTAATCATGTGCGGGGGGAAAGGAATGGAATTGAAATTGTTCAGGGAATTAGGCTACACGTGCACCCACACATCATGCGGAGCGTCCCACTTGATGATGCGCTTTTCGATACTCGCGCCGAGCCGGCGCGCGACATTTTGCGACGGGATATTTTCGGGATTGATCAACGATATGACGCGCGCGGCGCCGCGGGCTGAGCGGGCAAAATCAATGCAGGCCCGCGCCGCTTCGGTGGCGTAGCCCTTGTGCCAATGCTTGCGCAGCAGAAGATAGCCCACTTCGGTTTCGTTCACTCCCTCCACCTCTTGAATCAGAATGCCGCACTGCCCCAGAAATTCTCCTGTGGCGAGTGATTCCAGCGCGTAGAATGAGCAGCCGTCCTTCTCATAGCGGGCCAGACCGCGCTCTATCCACTGCTGAGCCTCGGCGCGATCCATCGGATGCGGATAATGCCGCATCACTTCCGGGTCACCGAGCAGCTCGCACATCGGGTCAAGGTAATCGAGCGTGAGCTTGCAAAAACAAATGCGCTCAGTGCGGGGAGGAAGCTGAATCTCAGGCAAGCTTTGATTCGAGTGAAATCTCCGCCGAGCCCATCAACAAGCGCGATATCGGACAGCCCCCCTTCGTCTCGACTGCGATTTCCTTGAACGTCGCCGCATCCATGCCCGGCACCTTGGCTGTACACACGATGTGCGATTTTGTCACGGTCGGCTTTCCGTCCACGAAATCGAGAGTCACGTGGGCAATAGCTTCAATGTGTTCCGCCGGATGTCCAGCCTTTTCCAGACCGCCCGACAGCGCCATCGCATAGCAGCCCGCGTGCGCCGCGGCGATGAGTTCTTCGGGATTGGTGCCCTTGCCGTCTTCAAAACGGTCGTGAAAGGAATAGTTGATATTTTTGAGCGTCCCGGATTCGGTCGAAAGATTGCCTTTACCGGTCTTGAGCGTGCCGCTCCAAACTGCAGTAGCCTTGCGAATTGCCATGAGAGGGAATTTTGAAAAGTGAAATTGGAAAATGGAAAAGCGAACAGCCGCCTTTCCGGGGGATGTCAAACGGACGAAATGTGCGTGTGAAAATTATTGTGCGCGGATTTCCGAGAGTGCGCGCAGCGTGTCAGGGTCGTTGGGGAGACCCTGCAGCGCGGTTTCCAGCGCGGCGATGGCCTCGTCCTTGCGGTCCAGATAGGCCAACGTGAATCCCAGCGCGCGGTGGCCGATGTAGCACTCGGGATAAAGTCCGAGACAGCGCCGCAGACTCTGCTCGCTGTCGGGAAAACGGTACAGAAACCGGTAGACGACTCCTTCGTGATAATGCGCCGAGGGATCTTCGTCGTCCATCGTGAGAATCGTGTCAAGGCTCATCAGCGCCGCTTCGAACTGCTGCACATTGATGGCGCGTTTGGCGTCCTGATACAAATCCCATTTCAGCAGGAATCGCCGGTAGGCCGGAGCATGTTCGTAGTCGGGACGGTTCGCCAATACCCAGCGCATGGCTTCACGGCCTTCGCTGAGATCGTACCCGTTGGTCAGAATGGCGTCAACTTCGTCTTGTGTGCGTGCCGGTAGTTCAGTCGGCAAATGATAGAACCGCGTCAGGTGATCGCGGACTTGGACGACGAAGAAGGTCGGGAGGCTCGGCTTAGACATCTTGCCTCCGTCTCATGCAGGGTTTCCAAGTACAACTTTTCATACTGCGGAATTATTTTGTCGATGTGAAAAACTTCTTGTGCCCGGCGGCGTCCGGCCTGAGCCATGGTTCGCCGCAAGTCTGTATCCTTCACCAATTGCAAAATACTTGCCGAAAGAGCGTCGATGTCGCCCACCGGATGCAGATAACCGGTTTCGTTGTGCTTGACAACTTCAGGCAAACCACCGACATCGTATCCCACCACGGGCATTTCGCAGCTCATGGCTTCGAGTGCTGACAGGCCGAAACTCTCCTTGTTGGACGGCAAAATATAGATGTCGCCGACACTCAGCAAATCAATCAGACCCGTCTGCTTCCCGAGAAATCTAACTTCTCCCTGCAAACCCAGCTCCCGCACCTGAAGTTCCGCGTTGCTGCGCGCCGGGCCGTCGCCGACCAAAACTAATTTGGCACGCACGCTTTCACGCACGTTCGCAAATGTGGTGATAATATCCGGAATTCGTTTGACCGGGCGGAAATTTGATATGTGCAGAATAATCGGCTCGTCTGCGGCAGCCAGCCAGTCGCGCCGCAGAACACAATGGTCGCGCTTGTAGACTTCCGTGTCAATGAAATTATAAATGACGTTCGTCTTCCCCGCGTAACCGATATTGTCACGGGTTTCACGCGCCAGGTCATACGACACCGCCGTCACCGCGTCCGACTGTTCAAGCGTAAATTTCACCACCGGAGCATAGGCCGGATGACTGCCCACCAGCGTGATGTCCGTCCCGTGGCATGTCGTTATTACAGGCGGCAGTCCGCCGTTCATTTCGCGCGCGAGATAAGCCGCCGTCGCGTGCGGAATCGCATAATGCGCGTGCAGCAAATCCAGCTTGTACATCTTGAACGCGTCGAACAGCGCCGAGGACAGCGTCAGCGTGTAGGGCGTGTTCTCAAACAAATCATATCCGACCACCGGGACTTCGTGAAAGTACGTGCCTTGCTGAAAAGCCGGCAGCCGGAACGGCCGTGACGTCGAGAAAAAGTGTACCTCATGGCCCCGCGTCGCCAGCGCGACCCCCAATTCCGTAGCGACGACTCCCGAGCCGCCGTACGTTGGATAGAGGATTATGCCGATTCTCATTTAAGCTCTTTATGATGAAATTGTATCATGGAATAATTGTCACCCACGTTGTATCAGACATATCTCGACAGGACGAGCTACTGTAATCAACAACAATACTGTAGCGACCAACGGGGAGCGATTCAGGTAAATACGAGTATGTTTCAATGAGTGAGTGATCAAGGAAAAGAATTGAATCTGCAAGAATGCCTGTCTCGGGATGAAGCGTGAACAATTCATGTTCTGGACCACCGTGATCATACATAAACCAGACACGTGCCAAAAGTGAGTCCGGCATCTATACCGAGTGTGCATACTACTGCAACATTATTCCATGCGTGGTCGAATTGGTCGCGTGCTGCGAGGCGAATTTCAACCGAGTCGGTTTGCTCGCAAAGTTCAGGTTCCACGAATTCAGGCGCATCAATACTAAGTGACAAAACTCGCACAGGCCCTTCCTTCTCATCATCGTCACAACCAAGTAAAGCCAGCCCTGTCAAACTTCCAAGTAAGAGTGCAAAGATTGCCGTTTTCATTTCGTTCCCTCCAGAACAAATGCGGGTAGATTCTGTTTTAGTGGGATGCCCGCAATGGGGTTTCCCGCCAACACAGATCACCAGCTAACGTTCTGACAGGTTACAAATCCATCAGGTGCGAATTGTATTCTTCGACGCTGATTCCAATCTGCCGCAATATTTCACGTATCGTGGGACGGGGCAATTCCGTGCCTTGATGTATGGGTATAAGTGTGTATCGACCATCGGGATGACGAAAAGACCGATGGCTTCCTTTTTGGCGCACAACTTCAAAGCCGAGCTTAAGCAAGAGCTTCTCCATCTTCTTCGCGTCAACTACAGGAAGTTTTGTCATCCGGCAATAGAGATGGACTCGAGAGAAATGAACGTCGGCATGTCTTCATACGACTCGCCGTGATCTTCCAGAACAAGCTCTATTGCTTCCTTTATGTTTTCACGAAGTAATTCAATTGTAGGTGCATACGAATGTGCAGCGGGCAGTGCAGGAACCGTCCCAATGAACATTTTCGATTCTGCATCCCATTGGATGTACACCATGAATTCCCGTTTCATTTCTTAACAGCCTTCTTCGTTTTCTTCACACTCTTCTTAACAGCCTTCTTTGCCGCCTTCACGACTTTCTTCTTTGGCTTAATCAGCATGTTGCCCGAACAGTTCGGCGCGCCGCAGTTGCAGCGGTATTTTTCGCGCCAGTCCGGATGCTCGTCGCCGTCGCCCGTTAACCCGTAGTTGTAGCACAGCTCTTCGCCCACCTTAATGGCGCGAATCGCTTCAATGAAAATCCGGCCCCGGTCTTCAATCGGCTCGCAATTGGGGTCGCAGGAATGGTTGATGAAACGTGCGTCATTTCCGCCCACCGCCGCGTCAATCGCCACCGCGCCGTCACAAATCGAAAACAAAAAGGTGTGGTGCCGCTTCTGTTTGGAATCGTCATAGCGCCGGTCCGCTTCGTCTTCAGGAATCAACTGTCCGGTGTATTCGATAATCCGCGTGCCCTTGCGGATTGGCTTCACTGCAAACGCGCCTTTGCCCTGAATCTCAGAGCCGCGCACGACAAAATATGGAGAAGATGGTTTCGACATTAGTTTTGGGAATAGGAATCAAATAAGATGGATGTATTTACTGGGAATCTTCCGGTTCAGCAAGATCCTGCGGCAGTTTCGCGCCGCGCAATAACATGCGTAATCAACAAGCCACCGCTTCTTGAACCGGCCGGACAGATGCAAATGATAATCGTACACAAGCTCCGTGCCCTTGGAAATCTTACGCAGCGCGCGAATGAAAATCCGACCGTTCTCTTCAAAAGTCTCGCAATTCGGATGGCACGAGTGATTGGCAAACTGCGCCGCGTTTCCGCCCTGCGCTGCGTCCAGCAGCCAGCCGTCTTCCAGCGTGAAAATAACGGTATGATGCGCGTCGGGATCGTCCTCGTCGATATCCGGCAGCGCGTCCGGCGGCATCCGCTTGCCCGTGTATTCGATGATGGTCGCCCCCTTCGGGATATCCGTGCGCGCGAACAACCCCCTGCCATGCACCTTGCTCTGCTTGACGAACCAGTATTCGCCTCTGGTCGCTATTGGCATAACTGCAGCGGGTCGTTGACCTTGATAGGTTCGCGCATGTAGAAAACTTCCGCGTACTTAACGCCGATTTGATCACCGAAGTAGCGCGCTCGCATCTCCAGCCTCTCGAAAAACGCCGGCTGCGACAGCACCGTCATCGGATCTGTGCTGTTGGGATCGAAAAACTGCGACTTGTGTGCCCGCGCCGCTTCAAGCTTCTTCTCCCAATAGTCCGTCACGTCCACATACACATTCGGCTCCATCATCCACGTCGAAGGCCAATACAGCAATCGCTTGGGATTATGCGGCTCGTACTTCGCCGGAAAGTTCGCCGCGCCCGCCACAAACATCGAGTGCTTCACCAATTCGCTCGTGCCTTCGTGGTCCGGGTGCTTGTCTCGCCACCAATGAGTCAGCACAAGCTTCGGCTTGTGGCGGCGAATGCACTCCACAACTTTCACTCTCCGCTCGTGCGTGTCCTGAATCTGCAAATCACCGGCATCGAGAACCTCGCGAAACTCAAAACCGAGAATCTTCAGCGCGTCC
Organism: bacterium; assembly: GCA_013360195.1. Classification (NCBI taxonomy): domain Bacteria; species bacterium. The sequence continues at coordinate 4,739 of JABWCQ010000024.1, read as the reverse complement.
TGCGCCTCGACGGCGCGGATGTCCGCGTTGCCCCGTGAACCGCGTTCGCCGCGGGTCATGTCCACAATGCCGATTTTCGCGCCTTGCGCCTGCATCCGCAGCAGCGTGCCCGCGCAGGAAAGTTCGATGTCGTCCGGATGCGCGCCGATGGCGAGCACGTCTACAATCTGTGTGTTGGGTTCACTCATGCGTTATTCGGTAATGACGATGTGATGAGCCGCTCCATCGGCGGGCAATGTATCCAGTAAATTCAATAACTCCGGTACTCCGTAATGCAATAGCGCCCACGCTGTTCCGTACGCGCGCTCCATCGGCTTTCCGCCCGGACGCACCGCGAACAGCACCTTCTGTAATCTTGTTAGCTCGACCGCATGCTGCTGCTTGACGGCCTTATTGGCCTTCCCTTCCAGCTGTTCGAGCGGATGAAGCATCTTGCCCGCGGTTGAACCCAGTGCCCCTTCAAGCGTCGGGTCAAGCGCGCGCAGCATCGGTTTCAGTTTGTTCACCGCCCCTTCAATCTCGCTCCTGACCTGTGCAAATTGTCTCGCCGTGTCATGTTCGTCTGCTTCGCGCAGCAGCCGTTTGGTCAAATCGTGCTCCGGCACCGTCAGCAATTCCTCCCACGACAGCCCGAGCTTCTCCCGCAGCCGTTCACATTTCTGGTCAACAAACGTCACCGACAGCCGGGGAAACAAACTCGGCGGTGTGACCTTCAGCAGCTCATAGAACGGAGCAAGCTGCGCATGATACTCAAGCTCTCCCGGACCTCCGACATAAGCGATGGACGGCAGCACAAAATCCTGATACAGCGGCCGCAGCCCCGCCTTCGGACTGACACTCCACTCTCCGCTCGCCAGCTTCTCTTTCAACTGCTCTGCACTAACATGCTCGGTCGTCCCGTCCGGATGTTTCACCGTCCCGTCAAGCGTAACCGTCCTGCGCACGAAATCTTTAGCCGCAATATAAAAGAAATGCGCGTCAGGCGTCGGGCTCATGGAGCCGGCAAATCCCCTTGCGCGAACCTCTTCAGAGCGCTTCGCAAAGCTGTCACGCAAAATCTCGCGCTGGTCAATCACTTTCTCCCATAGCGGCGCGGCCAGCTTCTTCAAACCCTCATGCCGGCCCTCGCATATCAGCAAGCCGCGTGGTCCCAGTGTTGCCGCCAGCAATCTTCCCATTGCCGTGGACATATCACCGTCGGAGTAGGCATGTTCGAGCGCTTCTGCTGCGTCACCCGACACACTCTCCCATTGCGAAATCAACTCGTGCAGCGGCGCCAACCCGTTCTCACCGACTGCATACCGGCCAACCTCTTGATTGGGAATCTCTTTTAGCGGAGCGAACTCAACCGCACCCAGCGTACCGTCCGGCTTCGGATAGTGTGATGTGCGAATCTCCGCCAAGTCATGATCTTCGCCTTCCAGCCAGAACAGCGGCAGTACCGGTACTCGCATCGCCGCTTCCAGTGCGCGCGCCAGCCGTATCGCATGATACGCTTTCAAAAACGTGAACAACGGTCCGCCGAGATAGCCCACTTGCTGTCCCGTCACCACCATCACCGCTTTTCCGCTCGCCAGATGTTGCAGCCGCGCTAAAGTCTCATCCGGAATGCCGTAGAGCTTTCCTTCCGAGTGCAGTATCTCCGCCAAATCACGGTAAAACGGAAACTCAGCCAGCCGCTCCTTGGTGGCGGCGTCGCACGCTTGCGGATTTGCTGGTGAACGCGCATACAACCATTCCGCGTCCGGCAACTCCCGCACGACCGCTTGCCACGCCGGACCAAATCCCGGTAGCTTCTCAAAAGAAAGCGAACCCCGTGTCATCGGGGGAGGCGGTGCCGTTTCCATTGGACTCGATGAGGTGTAAGCAATTGCAAAATATACCGATTCGCACACGGTTTGTCAAACTTTGATACCGTTTGATTCACAAAACGTTCCCCTGCTAACAATTGCTTTTCTCTAAGATAAGCCTATATTTACTGACTTATGCGCATCATTCTGCTGGTACTCGTCGCGTGGGTGATTGGACTCGGGAGCTATTTGCTCTACGACCGCTTCTGGCCGGGACACACTGGGTCCATTGTGGTTACCAGCGACCCTCCCGGGGCGGAAATTTGGCTTGACCTCGCCCCTCTTGGCCGCACAACTCCCGCCGAACTGCGGGATGTTCCCGCCGGAAAACGCTCGGTCACCGTCCGACTCGATGGTCGCAGGCCGCAGCCTTTTGTCGAGGTCGTCAAGGTTGCCCGCGGAACTCGTGATTCCTTAAGCTTTGTTTTTGATGGAAATATCACTCCTTCCGCAAAGTACGACACCCCCCGCTCACAGTCCGTGGACCCGTTGATACCACCGCGACTGGAGTCCATCACCGAGAAAGTCAAGCGCGAGCAGCCGTGGGAAGTTGAACGACGGATTCCCACCTCCGTGGACAGCTCAATTCTCACTCGGGTCTCCCCTTCCGGGAAGCTGGAACCTGTACCTCTGACCACTGCTGAACCCGGTCCGGTTCGCGACATTCCGGCACAAACCGAACCCGCAACCGGAAATTCTCCCGCCACCGGCACGGCGGAGATTTCCAGCTCCGTTGCCGGGGCGCAGATTGTTATCAACGACAAGGAAATTCCCCAGCGAACACCCGCAGTGGTCAGTTTGCCTCTGGGCACGCACACCGTCCGTGTGGAAATGCCCGGCTACACCAGCGATCCCCAGCAGCAGATAGTGCGTCTGTCCCGCGCCGCAGGAGCACAACTGGTCTACTTCACGCTGACCGAGCAGCAGCGCGCGCGCAAGGAAATCACCATCACCACTGAACCCGTCGCTGGCCCCATCTTTGTAAATGGAGATTCCATTGGCAACGGCTTGGCAGTGTTTCCTCACGACTTTGGTGTCTTTGAAATTTCCTTTGGCAAGGTGGACGGCTATCTGACACCCGAATCGCAGCGGCTTGTGGTGACACCCGCCAAGCCCAATCCCGCCGTGACCGTCACCTATCCGCGCGCATTTGCCGTATCCGCCGTCTGCAGAGCTGGCGGCAGCGTGGATACGGAAGGCCAAATTCGCTGGGAAACCGGAATATTCGACCGTGACAAGGGTGCCCGAATCTCCGAGACGCACGGCCCGCGCATTGACGAAATTCCCGGCAGCTCCAAGTCGGGCTGGGAGCTTGCCATGGGCGACCCCAACCGCAACCCTACGGGTGCCGACTACATCGAGTTCTTCTTCACACTGCCCGATGAAGTTCCCACGTCGACGCCGCTGAATTTGAGATTGTATCTTTATCGCACGAACCGCAAGTATCCGCTGTCGCTCTCAAATCGCTGTGAAGTCACAGTAACCGTGAACGGCCGCGTCTTTCTCGATAATTTCCGTCCCCGCCACGACCAGTCGCTGGCCGATTCGGAACGCTACGAAGAATGGTCGCTGCAGCACTCGCTCGTGCCCGGCGAAAACCGCATTATGATTCGCACCGGAGACAAAAATCAAATCTTCAACTATCTGTGGAAGTTCGAGGTGCTGTAACGAATGAAACAGCGCTTCAATAATTTGTTTCGCCAGCCGCCCCTGGGCTTCATAAATCCCGAGATGACCTGGACAGAGGTGGTCAAGTTCCTCATCTTGACCAATGTGACCGTCTTTGCCGCGCAGGAAATTCTCGGGATGTATCCCTTCTTTATTGAGAACTTCTCGCTCATTCCGCGCGAATTCTTTCACGGCCGCGTCTGGACTCTCTTCACCTACATGTTCCTGCACGGCGGCTTTTCGCATATTCTCTTCAATATGCTCGCGCTGTGGATGTTCGGCTCGATGCTCGAACGGGTGTGGGGTTCCAAGGAGTTTCTCAAATACTATCTGCTCACCGGACTCGGCGGCGGATTGTGCTATGCGCTGTTCAACATGGACTCCTTCGTGCCGACCGTCGGCGCGTCCGGTGCCATTTACGGCTTGCTGCTCGCCTATGCGGTGCTCTTTCCCGACAATGTGATTTACATCTGGTTCGTGATACCGGTCAAAGCCAAATACTTCGCGATGATTTTCGGCGTGATTGAGTTTCTGGCCAGCTTCAACCCCGGCAGCGGCGTCGCGCACCTCGCGCATTTGGGCGGCATGGTCATGGGGTATGCCTATTTGAAGTGGGGCAAACTGCGTTACAGTGCGCCGGGACGGCGGATGCGCGAGTGGAAAAAGAAGCTTGAAGACTCCGCCCGCGAACGTGAAGAGCAAACCATCGAGGATGTCCGCCGTGAAGTGGATGAACTGCTTGACAAAATTAACAAGGTCGGCATGGACGGTCTGACCAAGGATGAGCAGAAGCGGCTTGAAAAGGCCAGTCAGTATCTGCGCGACAAAGGCATTAAACACTGAATGATAAACCCGGCGAAAGCCGGGTTTTTTCATTCGTAGTGGCAGACCTTGGTCTGCCGTAGTTGTGGGGGCGATTGGCAATCCGCCCGCGTTTTGCAGATTCGCGACTGTTATGCCCTTGTCATCCCGTAGCGTAGCGCAGGGACCTACTCAAGCACCACGAACATGTTCGAGCATCCTCCACCGCCCATTCACCTTGTCATCCTGGAAGGATCTCTCTAAGCAAAGTCGAGATACAAAGCGCAACACAAACCATTACTAGGTCGAGCCTCCAGCCTCGACTCCGCGGGTGAAGGATCTCGTCAAGCACCACGAAAAACGCAATAGTAACTCACGATGTAACGCGCATTGTCATCCTGAGCGAAGTGAAGGATCTCG
>JABWCQ010000023.1 GCA_013360195.1 bacterium | reverse complement strand
AATACTAAAGAGAGGTTGCAATGAAAACATTCGTCTTAATCGCCTGCTTGGCTATGTCTTCTGTAGCATTAGGGCAAGTTCATTATTGTTTGTCAGTTAGTGAAGTATGCTGTGACGCTAACGCTACAACAGACACTGAGACCACACAACAGGCTTACGCCAATTTTAACCTGTACTGGGATACTGGAAGCCCCGACAATACCGTTCTAATCGAGATAACTGAGGGAGCAACTGTCCTGTACAGTCAGTACCATTGCGGTTGTGGTGTTACTCAAATAGCTGGTGCAAATGCCGGACATCATTTAACCTTGAAAGTAGTTTGCGTGGCTGGTTGCGGGAGCGTGAACTGTAATGCAGGTGCTGCAGAAGTTCGCGTTTTCTCGGCGACTGACAATAATCCGTGTAAACTGAACTGTGAGTAGTTTAATCAAGATCTGCTTGTTCGTCACATACTTTTGGACTTTTGACGTCCAAGCCCGTCTTGTCGTTGTCCCCGTTGAGTATCAGACAATAGAGTCGGCCGTCCTCGCATCACTACCGGATGATACAGTTTTGGTTATGCCTGGCCAATACGTAGAGAGCATAGATCTGCCGTGTCGTGACGTCAGGATTTTCGGGAACGCTCTTCTGTCAAACGATACAAATGAAATTTCCAGCACAGTATGGCACTCCCTCTCAGGCCAAAGACACGTCGAAGGAGGCTCCTGTGAAGGTGACTGGAATGTTTGGTTGGGCGGCATTACGTTCAACGGAGGATCCGCTCTCGGCGAACAGCCCAGCGGCGGCATTTCTATTGATGGAGCGGATCTGCGAATAAGGAATTGCCGTTTTGATAGCTGCTATTTTTCTGACGGCGGTGCTCTTTACACGAGATCCTGTGTTACTCTTATTGACGGTTGCAGGTTAATCCCCAAGCTTCACTGATTGCGAATGCAGGTGGCTATATGGATATCGCATCGAGTCTGTTCTCTCAGAACAATCTCCACTTGGCCATGGAGTTTTTCGAGATTCTTGACGATCTCGACACACTCTATCTGAATAACGTCATCTTTAGGAACAACTCCTTTAACAGCCTCTTCACTTTTCAAAACTCGCCGTCAATCGAGTTGATATCCGTTCATGGAAGTGTGTTTGAGTTTAACTCGATAAGCCATGACGTCTTCTCCGGATTTACCTTGCCGGGCGGAACAACTGTTTCAATAACATCCAATGTGTTTGCCGCCAATTCAGTTCCTGACGGATTCCGGTCAGAGGCATTTGTTGTTCTGAGAAGCAACATCCTTTTCACTGTTAAGAATAATCTCTTTGTTTCGAACGATTGGACAGATTTTGTGGCAATTGCGGCATCAGAAATGAGCCCAACGACAACTGTGGAGCGCAACTATTTCATCGACAATCGATCTCGTTCGGGCAGTTTTGTCGCCGCCGTGGTTCAGTTGAGCAATAATCGTGACTGCTCGTTTAAGGAGAATATCTTTCTCGAAAATTTGTGCTATGGTGCTGTGTCAAATTTTGCGGATTTGCCTCCTGGCCATGCCGAGAATAACTACTGGGGACATGCGAGCGGACCTTTCAATGAATGGTCGAACCCCGAAGGACTGGGCGATTCCGTGGATACTTTGATTCTATATGAGCCATGGGAGGAAGACACGCTATTCCTGTCTGCACCGGATGAACGGGATGTACCTATCACTTTTGCGCTCGGGTATCCTTTTCCCAATCCCTTCAACTCATCGGTGACCATTGAGTACGCGCTGACGCGCGAACAGGACATACGACTTGAGATTTTTGATGTGTTGGGACGTCAAGTGGAAACGCTGTTGCATGAGCGGCAGGGAATGGGTGTGCATTCCGTGGTTTATTATTGCTATTATCGAAATCTACTTGCGACGATAGGTCATGTCCATGGTCTTCTTTTCGTCCGGTGAACCGGGGAAGTCCCAGATTTCCATTTTGAATTCGTCGTCACTCAGATAAGTAAAAACATGTTTGGTGTCGCACTGCTTCATGTTCAAGCCCGGCTTGTCCATCTTGCCTTGAAACACGATGCGCTTGCCACCGTCCTCTTCCACACCATACAACGAATAGAGTCCCGTGGACATATTGTCATTCCACGTGAACCAATAGCGCTGAGTGAAATTATCAAAGCCCGTCATCCCGAATCCTTTGAACGGCATGCCCTGATAGTCCATTTCAAAATGCTGAATCTGCACGCGGCCGTCGAGAATCATCTCAATTTTCGCCGTGCCCGTCATGGGCTGACCGCGCTCGACCATGCTTACAACATACTCCCCGCACTCCTTGGCAAGCTTCGCGTGCTGCGGCCCAGGAGTCGCGTTGCGCATCCAGTTTTCCATCATTTCCTGTTCGGTCATTTTCGGGTCCTTCTGCTACGTTGATAAGATAGCAAGGGACGGCACGCTTGCCGTCCCTGCCATACAAAATATTACGCTGAATTCGTTTCAGCATCGAAGACCGGACTCTGCGCGCCAGCGGCAACGGGTCCAGCGTTCACGCTGGTTACTTCTTGCGCGTGTACTTAATTTCGAAAGCCTTGAACTCATGCGGTGTGCCCACTTCGTCCCAGCTTTCGAGCACGTGCTCGTCGTCGCTGATCCACTTCGAAACAAAGCGCACCGGCTTATCCTTCACATCCATCACCGGCTCATCCATGGTCGTGTTGTAAACAACGGTCTTGCCGCCGTCCGTGCTGGTGCCTTCCATGTACATCATGCCCGTGGTCATGTTGTCTGTCCACGTTGTCCAGTAGACCTTGTTGAAGTTGTCGTAACCACTCACACCAAAGCCTTCATAGGGCATACCCATCATTTGGCCGTTCATGGTGGAGCTGACGGCGCGTCCGCCATTGATGACCTTATCCACGCAAGTTCCTGTAGCTTCCTGCGGGGGCTGGTTTGGCCCCATCCAAAAGGTCATTTTATAGTCCCACTCGCCGGCCATCTTGTTCAGCATCTCGTGTTCGGCCTTGGGGCTGGCGAACTCCATCCACTTCTTCATCATTTCCTCTTCGGAAGGCATCTGACCCTCCTGAGCAAACGCCATGGCACAGCAAGTTGTAAGCATAGCCAAAACAAATAGTTTGAATCTCATCGCTGGAACCTCTCGTCGTTAATTTTGGTGAACTTTCGAGAATATAACATATGTTCAAATGAGAGTCAAGAGGTTTGACACGGGAGCTGAATTTACATTGCAAACCTACCTCCCTGCCTCAGGCTGGGGAAGCGCACAATACTGTAAAGCGCCTGACGGCCAGAGGCCGACGGTAGTGGATAAAATGATGCGGGGCGAACCTTTTGGTTCGCCCCTAGTTCATTAAGATTAGGACTTCCGCGATCTGATTACCTGTATTCGCTCACGCAATTTCTTTTCCAAATCAGCCAAATCTTTGTACAAGTAGTCTTGCATTTTAACGGGTGAAATGTCAAACGGCAATTTCCCACCCATGTCATTCTCGAAATAGCTTTTCTCGATGTACAGAAGCACAGGCTTGGCTCGTGCGAGAGCATAGCCGATTTCGATGTAGCAGTTTGGTCTTTGGAATGTCAGATCAGCTATCACAAATTCACAAGTGTCAATGTAGTCGAAAATGTCCACGAATATGTTTTTCTTTGGCTCCTCATGCTCTTGAACAATAGGCTCAAGACCAAGGGATTCGACAATTGATTTGTACTTAGAGAGTGTAGTAATATGATCTTGATCAAGCGCAGAGCCTCTAATTGGCGCATTACACGCGGCAATAATAAAGACAACTCCTCGTCTATGTACTAGCGACTTTTCATAATACTCGCTACCAACAAAAGTTAGTGTAAATGTACCAACTGCCGATGATCCACCAGGAATTGAGGGTGGTCCAATCAATTTTGAACCGTTTAGCGCAATAAGTTCTCTCTCAATTGTTTCGCTTGAGAAATGTGCTTTGTCTCTCAAAGTGAGAGCTGTTTCAGAATTTGAGTCATACAAGATCGAAAGAATAATCTTTCTAGCTAAAAGACGCTCTTCAACTTGCAAGTTACTTAAGTCCGGGCTTAGAATTTTGGAATCTAAATTGTTGATGTAAGAGTAATGAAATCCACTTTTCTGTACGTCCTTTGTTAACTCTCGGCTTTGATAATTGCCATAGGCCGGATAAGTAAAATTTTGATAGGTTCCGTTCAATACTAACCACTTCGCTAGTTTTTCAATTTCATTGATTGCATCCTCAGGCTTGATGAACAGCTTATCAGCCAAAAGTACCAGCGCGAGATTATCAGTTCCCGAGTTAAAGTGGATATCAAATGCGCTATTGAAACCGTTTTGTTTCCCATGACCAATCTCAATAGTGACCTTATTTAGATCACGATCTCGGTATTGAATTGATGATAAAACCTTGTGACTCATACTATCCTCTAAAATTGAGTGTCTTCCGTAAGATTCTTTTGAAACATCGGCAATTCATTATAGATCACTAAGACTATTCACATGTTCAATCTCTAAATGCAAAAAAGGCGGAGGGCAAACCCCTCCGCCTCTTCAATTGACGCTGGCCTAGTAATCCATTCCGCCCATGCCGCCCATGCCGCCGCCACCGGGCATCGGAGCAGGAGGATTCTTTTCCTTCTTCTCGTGAATCGCGCAATCGGTGGTCAACAAGAGACCGCCAACCGATGCCGCATTTTCGAGTGCGACGCGCACAACCTTGGTCGGGTCAATCACGCCGTCGTCGAGCAGATCGGTGAAGTTTTCGCTGGCAGCATTGAAACCGAAGCTGTACTTGCCGTTCTCGCGAATCTTGTTCACCACCACGCTGCCTTCGTGACCCGCGTTCTGCGAAATCATGCGAATCGGCTCTTCGAGCGCACGACGAATGATGTTCACACCAAGCTGCTCATCGCCTTCGAGCTTGAAGTTCTCGAGCACTTTCTGCGCGCGCAGCAGTGCCACACCGCCGCCGGGGACAATACCTTCTTCAACGGCAGCGCGCGTCGCATGCAGCGCATCTTCAACACGAGCCTTCTTCTCCTTCATCTCAACTTCGGTCGCCGCGCCAACCTTCAGCACTGCAACACCGCCGGCCAGCTTGGCCAGACGCTCTTGCAGCTTTTCACGGTCGTAATCCGAAGTCGTGCCTTCAATCTGCTTCTTGATCTGCGAAATGCGCGCCTTGATCTCATCGCTCTTGCCGGAGCCTTCGACAATCGTCGTGTTGTCCTTGTCGATGATGATCTTCTTGGCGGTACCCAGATCGCTCATGACGGCGTTCTCAAGCTTGAAGCCCGCTTCTTCGGAAATCACACGGCCGCCCGTGAGAATCGCGATGTCTTCCAGCATGGCCTTGCGGCGATCGCCAAAACCGGGAGCCTTAACGGCTGCAACCTTCAGCGTGCCGCGCAGCTTGTTGACCACGAGCGTCGCGAGCGCTTCGCCTTCGACGTCTTCAGCGATAATCAGGAACGAGCGGCCGGACTGCGCGACCTTCTCCAGAATCGGCAGCAAGTCCTTCATCGAGGCAATCTTCTTGTCGTGAATCAAGACATACGGGTTCTCGAGTTCGGCTTCCATTTCGTCGGGATTCGTGACGAAATAGGGCGACAGATAGCCGCGGTCGAACTGCATACCCTCCACGACTTCCAGCGAGGTCTCCATCGACTTCGCTTCCTCCACGGTGATAACACCGTCCTTACCGACCTTGTCCATTGCGTCTGCAATCAGGTCTCCGATGGTCTTGTCATTGTTGGCCGAAATCGTACCCACGGCCGCGATGTCCTTCTTGCCGCTGACGGCCTTGCCGTTCTTCTTCAGATCTTCAACGACCTTGGCGACGGCTTTGTCAATCCCGCGCTTGAGGCTCATCGGATCCGCGCCGGCGGTGACGTTCTTCAAACCTTCGTGAATGATGGCCTGCGCGAGAACGGTCGCGGTCGTGGTGCCGTCGCCGGCGATATCGGAAGTCTTGGAAGCGACTTCGCGAACCATCTGCGCGCCCATGTTCTGAACGGCATCTTCGAGCTCAATTTCCTTCGCAACGGTGACACCGTCCTTGGTGACGGTCGGAGCACCCCACTTCTTTTCAATCACGACGTTGCGGCCCTTCGGTCCCAGCGTCACTTTCACTGAGTCTGCGAGAATGTCCACGCCCTTCTTGAGCGAGGTACGCGCATCGACATCGAAGTCAATCAGTTTGCTTGCCATGTTGTATTGTTCCTTTGGAATTGTTTACCGGATTAATTCAAACAAAAGTGCTGAACGAGCGCTTACTTCTCCACCACGGCGAGGATATCGCTGCGGCTGATGAGCATGAACTCCTTGTCATCGAGTTTGACTTCGGTACCGCCGTAGCGGGCGTACACGATGGTATCACCGACCTTCAGGAGTTCGGACATCTTCTTCTGCTTGCGATCGGCGACTTCCACGTCATCGCCCATGGCCACGATTTCGCCCATTTGCGGACGGTCCTTGGACGCGGTGTCAGGAATGATGATACCACCAACGGTCTTTTCTTCCTTCTCGAGCGGCTTAATCAGGACGCGCTCATCAATCGGCTTGATTTTCATGGTCTTAGGTCTCCCTAAATGGTGTTATTGAAGGTTAACTGAATTGAAACAGGCTGTTAGCACTCAACCCAAGTGACTGCTAATAATACCGCAAATATACGCTCAAAGTTCCCTCGAGTCAACCCTTAGTTCCGATATTTTACTTAAATAAAAACAAATATCTAAATAATGCTCAGTCAGAGGTGTGGAGGAGTGAACCCGCTTTCACTTGACACGAATGAAATGAAAGATTATATTTGTAAGTGCTTACGTAATTAAACACGGGACAAACTGATGACACAGGACTTAATAGCTACTCTCGGCTATCTGGCCATCGGGAGCCGGATGCGGCGGATTACCGACCTAATGTGGCGGGACGTGTCCTCTCTATATGAAAGGAGAGGGATTGAGTTTGAGCCGCGCTGGTTTCCCGTCTATTATCTGCTGTGCGAAGGGGAGTCGAGAACTATCTCGGAGATTGCACGCGAACTGAACTATTCCCATCCGGCGGTGGTGCAGATTGCCAACGCGATGCAGAAGAAGGGGCTCATCGAGTCTTCGGTGCACGAAGGTGATCGCAGAACGCGTGCGCTGTCCCTGACACGCAAGGGGCGCGACCTGCGCAAGAGAATTGAGCCGGTGTGGGAGGAGATCCGGCTGGCGGTGGAAGACATTTGCCTGTCGGCATCGGCGGAAGTGCTGCCCATACTTTCGCGGTTGGAAGCGGCCAATGAAGAGGAGCCCTTGCTGGCACGGGTCGAGCGCATCCGCCGCCAAAAACTCGACACGGAAATCCACATCATTCCGTTCGAGCGCGGGAACAAGAAGCACGCAAAGGCATTTCTGCGTCTGAACGAAGAGTGGTTGCAGAAGTATTTCGTCGTGGAGCCGCACGACCGCGAGATGCTCGGCAATCCGGAAGGATTTATTCTCACGCCCGGCGGGGAGATTTTTTTTGCGGTGTGGGGAGACGAGATCGTCGGAACGTGTGCGATGATTGCCGCGCCTGACAATGAATTTGAATTGGCAAAGATGGCGGTCACCGAACGTGCGCAAGGCAAACAGATCGGCAAACGGCTCGGACAAACGTGCCTCGAATGGGCGAAATCGAAACAGGCAAAAGCTGTTTGGCTCGAGAGCAACTCCCGTTTGACCACCGCGCTGAATCTCTATCGCAAACTCGGATTTCGCTTTGAAGAGCGTCCGTTCGTGTCGGAGTATGCGCGGTCTGATACTTATATGAGGATTGAACTGTAACAGATTCCGGCGGGGGTTCCAGACGGCCGGAGGCCGTCGGTAGTTTTTGGATTCTGGCGGAGTCGAGAAGCCCCCCTTAATCCCCCCAAAGTTACAGACAGATTTGGAGGGAGACCAGAAAACAATCGCCTCGCTCGGTTGAGCGGGGTGGAGAGGGGGCTAGTGCTTGAAGCGTCTTCTAATAGAAAACACAACCAATGTCACAAGTATCGCGCTTAGAACAAACTGTAAGGTGGCAACTAGCATTAGGGCAAGTTGTGCACCTTCTGTTAAAGCTGTACCATTCGGCGGATTCCGAAGCAATTCGTTTATCCATTTAGGATTGAGTGCAACGACGTTTAAAGAGGCAACAAGACCCGCTTCGTCTAAGAAGGGATGATCATGGTCGAACAGCATAGTTGAGTAATACGCACCAAAAAGAATCACTGAGAGAACAAGCCAAGCCGTTGGCAGAAACACCGAACTGCCGTAGTTTGAAGTCCATTTATAAAGGGCTGTCAATGAAAAGAATCGTTTTAGAAAGTGCAAAATTAGTCGCGGAATGAAAGCCCATCGTGGTCGAAAAAGTCCTTGCATCTCAAATTCAGATGTACTTTTTGAACCCCAAAGAAACTTTGAAATTGAGTTGTAAAGCGGAGGCGACAAACGCTGATACTCAAACAAAGACGGCATTAAGATGTACGCTCTTTGTCGCTCACCGTTCTTTTCTGCGTGTGAAATAAGTGCCTCACAATCTTCCCAAAGATAGTCCCACCTGACATTTGATCGCAAGAACCAGTGACCATGTCGATGGCGAATAGGATACTCATTTCCAATGACAGCGCGACCGAGCGATTTCTCGTAATAACCGCCACCAAGTTGAGCGCGAGATAAGTCAGTTCGAGAAAAAGCAAGCCTACTCAAATTGCAATTTAGAAAATTCATACAACTTGAATCTCGGAAGCTATTCTCAGCAAAATAAATCAACCCTTTTTGACCAAATTCAATATCTGGGGCAGTGATATCTCCAAAGTGAGTTGTATTATCGAAAACTAGTACTGAATTTATTGTCGCTCTGCCTAGGCTAAGTCCACCTTCAAAGATAGCATTGCTGAAATCAACTCGACGTTCGAAGCACGCCAAATCAAAATTCACATCTCCTCGAAACCGCGCAAAAACGAATGAAAGAGATGCCTTAAATTGTTCAAGGCCGATATAGGATGGCCATACCTCTGGCAAGTAGTGAGCATTTTCGTCAGCAAGCAACTTGGCAGATAGATAGCCAGGAAAGTTAAAGCCCGCGAAACTCCAAATTTCCTCATTTCCAGATTTCTCTTGCTCAATTAGAGTGCAAACATACTCATGCAACTCGTACCAAAACTCATCAACTTGATAGTCCTCTTTCTCACCGTGAAATATGCAGAGATTTCCATATCTCGATTTTCGATCGCAAGAATATCGATATCCGTCTTTTGTTTCTCGTCTCCATTCACATACACTCAATCAGACCTCCTATACGAAGTTGTGTAACTAAGTTCAAGGCACTCGGATCACAAGTAGCGAAAGTTTGACTACTGGGTGTGTCCGCGACCGAAGCCAAGAGCCCCATTAACCGGGGCTCTTGGCTTGTACCTCTATTGCTAGTTAATTTTTCGAAAGCGATAAGAGTTTCTTATCGCTCGCGCAAAGAATGACCCGTGCGATGATGCTGCCATCAAGGCAGAATAAACATTCGGTGGCACATTGATGTACTGATAGATGCCACCACTAAGGAATTGAATCTCAAGTGTCCGTGTCGCAGTATCATAACCAACACTCTTGAGATTGCTTGAGACAACAGGGGTTCGAGTCATGGAATCTCCTTTGACTTCAAATGGATTAAAGATCATTTCAAACAAACGAAATGTGCTTCTCTTTGAAATTCAATAGGTGATTGCGCTGTCGAAACCTCAGTTCTTATTATTAGAATAGAAGGCAGCTCGGGTGGCTCGCGGGGCCACTTCCCTGCTGGTGCTTCGTTGAACGAATGTGCTCAAAGATAAAAATAAATTGACCCATATTGCAACTGTTGTGGTCGGCATGCATTCATATAAAAAACAACATCTTAAGCTAGATAAGTAATAACAAAAGGAGGAGTTGTCTAACATTGATGAAATTTCGGCGGGGTCGGCGGACATTTCAGACGGCCGGAGGCCGCCGGTAGTTTTTGGATTCTCGGCGGAGTCGAGAACTCCTTACACTATTCGCTGCATGTGCATCGCGACTCGATTTGCCTGCCGAGGTCCTTCTGGCCGCGGCGGCCTTCAGGATGACAATGTTCATGAAGTTATCAAATTCGCTTGAGTGCTTTACTCGCTTTTACATAACGGTTTACGCGGCACGGTGGTCATTCCAGACGGCCGGAGGCCGTCGGTAGTTTTCAGATTCTGGCGGACTCCTGAACCCCCCCTTGATCCCTCCAAGTCTGCAGACAGATTTTGGGGAAGACCAGAAATGAATCGCCCCGCTCGGTTGAGCGGGGCGTTTTACTTCGGTCATTCATTTCGCAGGCGGATTGTCGTCCACCCCTAGATCAAAACTGAGGGATCCAAATTTCCACCGCTGATGATAACCCCAACGCGGTCGGGAGTGGGGAAACCGGAAAGCAATGCGGCCACACCGAGCGCGCCGCTCGGTTCGACGACAAGCTTCATTCTTTCAAACAGAAATTTTGTGGCTTCGATTATTTTTGCTTCGATGACGTTGGCAAACTCGTCAACGTTCGCCCGCACCAACGGAAACGTGAGTTTGCCTAAAGATGGCGTGCGCGTGCCATCGGCAATCGTCGGCGGATTTTTCACCGTGTGGAGCGTGCCCGTGCGCCAGGACAATGTTGCATCGTTGGCCACTTCAGGCTCGACACCGACAACTTTGCAATTCGGATTGACATGCTTGGCCGCAAGCGCGCTGCCTGATAACAATCCGCCGCCGCCGCAAGGGACAAGCAACAATTCGATGTCCGGATAATCTGTGAGCAATTCGAGCGCCGCTGTACCCTGTCCGGCGATGATATGCGGATGATCGTATGGTGGAATCAGCACGTAGCCGTGTTTCTCTTTCAGCTCGTGCGAAATTTCTTCGCGTGTGCGCTCCTTCGGATCATAGAGCACCACTTCCGCGCCGTACCCTTTTGTCGCTGCAAGTTTGATCGGCGGCGCATCCTGCGGCATCACGATAACTGTCTTGATATTCAACAATGCTCCCACGAGCGCCACCGCCTGCGCATGATTGCCTGAGGAGTGGGTGATGACGCCGCACTTTTTCTCTTCAAAGGTCAGACGCGACATCGCGTTGTAGGCGCCGCGAAACTTGAATGCGCCGACACGCTGGAAGTTTTCGCATTTGAGAAAGACATTGGCTCCGCTTCTGGCATCAAGCGTGCGCGACGTATGAACGGGAGTCTTGTGCGCGACGCCCTTCAGAACTTGAGCGGCATCGAGCACATCGTAAGCAGTGGGGAGTTTCTGTTCAGACATAATTTTCTCTTCGTAATGAAAACAGGGTGCACGGTCGCACCCTGTTTCATTTAGACTGTATTCAAAGAATCCTGGATTTACCGGGCCAGCACAACCTTATGCACAGCGCGCAGACCGGAATTGTTCAGTTCGAGCAGATAACTTCCGGACGGAAGCGGCAAGCCCTGTGCATTCACGGCGCGCCAGTTCGCGCTGTAGTTACCGCTCGCCATGAACGGGGAGTTAATCAGTGTTGCGACATTCTGGCCGAGCATGTTGAAGACATTCAGCTCCACCGCGCCTGGGTTGCTGACCACAAATTGAATCGTGGTCTCGGGATTGAACGGATTCGGATAGTTGCGAATCAGTTGTGAAGACAGCGGTACCGGCTCGATGCGCGGAGCAACTCCGCTGCCCTGTTCAAGATGGAGGTCGTAGGCAATCACCTCTTCGGCATCCTCCGGATTGGTCACCGTCACGCGAATCGTGTAGTTCCCGACGATGGTTGACGTGTCCATATAACCTGTTTCAGGATTGATGGCCAGATTATAGATGTAAACTGCCGCTCCGGTGTCGTGCGCCATCGCGTCATAGGTTTCAAGAATGTCCACAATTCCGGAATCGGGCGGGTAGCAGCCGCGGAACGTGCAGACCGAATAGCCCCGCAACGGATCTGGAACATTGACCTGTGACAGGGTTATCTGAAGCTGGCGCTCTTCATTGAGCAGATTGTCAATCACACCGTGAAAGACGTAGTAGTCAAAGCCGTTTGTGTAGGTAATGAGCGTGTCACGCATCTCAAACGTGAATGTCGGCTCGTCAAGCGGCAACCACTGGTCCACATGCGAACGAATCGTGGTGATATTCAACTGATAAGGCTGTGAAACGTATCGGACAATACCATCCGCATCAATCACCACTTTGCGAAACGCGCCTTGATTTGCATTCGCGTAACTTGCCCCCATCGTCAGCAACGGGAACGTCACTCCGGTGACATCGCGAAACACTTCAACTGCCGCCGGTGAGCCGTTATAGGTATCCAAACCTAAGGTGACGACCGGCTGACCCTGATAGTATTGATGCACTCCTGCTTCCATCTGCCCATCCTGGGCACGACAGGTACTTCAGGTGTGGCCGAAGAACATCAGGACAACGACGCTGCCGCGATACTCGCTCAGTGTGTGGCTTCCTCCCCAGGAATCCGTCAAGGTGAAATCGGGTGCTTCCTGACCGACGGTGAACGCGTGAGCGCTCCCAACGGCTAAAAGCAATGCGCAAAGCGGCGCGAGCCATATGCGTTTTTTCATGGTGCTCATCTCCGGTGTTAATCTATTGGCTCGATCATTCGTTTCGTAATCTTTAAGATAACATCTATCAAGCGGGTTTGCAAGAGATTACCCCCTCGCCCATTCAAGCATCCTCCGGCGGGTTACGGTTTCGCGGCGTTCTATGGCCGCACGTATCCTCCCGACAAGAGCTTCAAGCGCCTCGTCAGACAGTTTGATGCCATCAAGCTCCAAAAGTTTTCGTAAGCCATTCTTTCCTAAAAACTTACCAAAAATTATCCGATCCTCCAGTGCTGAATCTCCGCCCACACTCTCCGGCCCGAAGGGTTCAAAAGTCAGCGGGTCAGCAAGCATGGCCTGCTGGTGCATTCCCGCGGCATGTAAAAAGGCATTCTGTCCGACAAGCGCCTTGTTCGGCTGAACCATTACTCCTGAAACTTCTCGAACAAGCCGGGAAGTTTCCAATATCCGCTCAGTTCTCATGTTTGATGTGAGGTTCATGGAATTCTGATGATATTTCAGGATCATGGCAACTTCCTCAAGTGCTGTGTTTCCTGCTCTTTCACCAAGTCCATTAATTGTGCCCTCGACCTGATCCGCGCCTCCTTCGAGTGCGGCCACGGAATTCGCAGTGGCCAATCCGAAGTCATTGTGGCAATGAATGCCAAGCCTCACTGACAAAGGAAAGGCCGCCCGAAGCCTCTCGAAGAGTGACTTCATCCCCTCGGGTAACCCACAGCCAACGGTATCCGCGACCACCAGGGTTGTTGCACCCGCCTCCGCCGCCACCTTCAGGCACGAAAACAATTCCGATTCGCCTGTGCGAGTCGCATCCGTAGCTATAAATTCAATATCATCAAGAAATTTCCGGGCATGCCTGATCGAATCCCCAATCTGAGTCTCGGCTTGCGAACGACTTAGCTTGAGTGATGCCGTCAAATGTCGATCTGATATTGGTAAGACTATGGAAATTCTGGCTTTGTCAGCTTTCTCACAGGCCTTGGCCGTGATCTCTATATCACCACTTCGACACCGTGCTAGGCCGGCAATTACGGGTCCCTGGACTTCATCTGCAACTCGTGAGACAGCCTGCAATTCCGTTTCTGAAGCGGCGGGAAAACCAACTTCAATAATGTCAATACCAAGTTCTGCCAACTGACGCGCGATCCGCAGCTTCTGTTCGACTGAAAATACCACGAACGGGGTCTGCTCGCCATCGCGCAGCGTCGTATCATAAAAATAGACTGTCCGGGACATAGTATGACTCTTGA
Source organism: bacterium (assembly GCA_013360195.1). Taxonomy (NCBI): domain Bacteria; species bacterium. Next base: position 16,729 of record JABWCQ010000023.1, on the reverse strand, counting down.
AATTGCGTTGAATACGAAATATACGGGCATTCCCGCTTGGGTGCAACGGCAGCGAGTTTGAAAGAGGAGAGGATAATGGCTAAATTAGGGGTTATGCGATTCACCGAAGAGACTCAGGCCGACCGTGCCGCTCGCCTCCATGCACTCGCCGCCTTTGCCACGGCTGATTCGGCAACGCTGCTCATGCAGCTGCGCGACGACGACTTTGCGTGGTGTGCGGGAGGAATCGGCAAGTCGGGAAGTTCACTGGCCGGACTGCTTGCAGAACGTGACGGTGCAACTGCAATTCCGGTCTGCTTCCGGTTGGATTACGATTTGACGTCACGTTACTACTGGCAGCCAAAATGGATGGTCGAGCTCCACGGTCATCATCTTGAGTTCTTCGGAGATGTTCCCTTCGACTCCGTTAGCGAAGAATGTGAATTCGAGCCGAACGAATTTCAGCCGCTTGAGGCAGACGCGTTTCCGATTCAGCGCTGGAATGTCGCCGTTTCCAGAATTAAGCATTGCATCGCACAAGACATGCTTCGCAAGGCCGTATTGAGCAGACAAGTGAGTCTCTTCTGCGCCGAGCCGTGGCAGGTTGAAGGCATTTTGGCAGCTCTGCTTGCCGGTTCGAGCGGCACAACGGTGTTTGCACACACTATGAATGACCGGAAGCTCTGGCTTGGTGCTTCTCCCGAAGTGCTGTTTCAGCGCGAAGGCCGCAAGATTCTCGTGGACAGTCTCGCCGGCACAAAACAGACAATCCTCGAAAGCAACTCCTTCTCCGCGAAAGACCGCGAAGAACAGGCCGTGGTCACCGAGTTTCTGCGTCGGGCACTCGAACCCCTGTGTGTTCACGTGTCGGTATCTCCGCTCAGCGAACGGAAAGCGGATGACCTCGTGCATGTGTACAGTCAGGTACACGGAGTCTTGCGCGACGATGTCAATGACGATGACATTCTCACCGCGCTGCATCCAACTCCCGCCGTGTGCGGCTCACCGCGTGACGCCGCCGCTGCCTTACTCGAAGAGCTCGAACCCATGCCGCGCGACCTCTACAGCGGCGTGCTCGGATTCTCAAACGGACATCAAACAACCGCCATTGTCGTCCTGAGATGTGCCCAGGTGTCAGGAAGAAAAGCGCGTCTCTTCGGCGGAGCGGGAATCGTCGCGGAATCGAATGCGGAATTGGAATATGCCGAATGCGGCTGGAAAATGGACATCATGCGGCGCGCATTAATGGATCTGCCGTGACAATTCCCAATCCGAACTATCTGCAGGCAGGGCTCCTCTGGCGGCAGTTGCAAACCGCAGGCGTGTCGCATATCGTAATTTCTCCCGGCTCGCGTTCCACTCCGCTCGCGCGCACTGCGGCACAGTCGGGAAATTTTGAATGTCATGTTCTGACAGACGAGAGAGTCGCCGCCTTCTTTGCCCTCGGGCTTGCAAAGGGTCTCAATAAGCCCGTGGCTGTGCTTTGCACTTCCGGTACCGCACCAGCCCACTACTTCCCCGCAGTCATCGAAGCCTCACTCAGCGGGTATCCGCTCGTTGTCGTGACGGCGGACAGACCGCAAAACCTCCGCAATCAAGGCGCGCCCCAGACCATCGACCAGCCGGGAATGTTCGGCAAATATTCTCGCATGACGATTGACCTGCCGCTGCCTGTTGCCGATTCCGCGGCAATGAAGTCCTCGCTCTACTGGATCCGGCAAACTCTCGCGGCGATGTTATCCGCTCCTGCAGGTCCGGTTCATATCAATGTACCAATGGATGAGCCGCTCGCTCCGCTCGAGTCCGGCGCGGAAATGTGCGCACAAATCTTCGAAGTGTTGGAGCAATCCGTAGAAAGCATTCACGCTGCACCTGCACCGTCTCTGCCTGTTGATCGGAAAGTGATTTCAGACATGGAGGCAAGCTGGTGCGGGCTGATTGTCTGCGGTCCGGACAGTGCGCGCACTGAAAACGAGCGACGGGGCATTCTCTCGCTTGCACGAAAACTCGGCTGGCCGATGCTCTGCGATATCGCTTCCGGACTTCGATTCGAAGGTGAACCGGGAATGCCGGGCTATGACATCTTCCTCCGCCATGAACAGCTCGCGAGCATCGCGCCCGATTTCGTTTTTCAATTCGGCGGTCACCCGACCAGCAAAGTGCTGTGCAACTATCTGAATCGCCATAAGCCTCACACCGTTCGCATGCAGCGCGACACGATTCCCCGCGACCCCGACGGACTCGCAGCCCGGCTTATCGTTGCCGACATCGCAGAGTATTGCCGTGACATAGTCGCGCACGCCAAAGTTTCCCGTGATTCACTGCTGCTGGACCCGTTCTGGAAAACGTCCGGCCTCGTTCGTGCGCACATGCATGACGCCTGCAACGACGACTCCGCCGAAGTGTCCTTTGTCCTGTCGGCAATTGATTGCCTGCCCGATGACAGCAATCTCGTGCTTGCTTCAAGCATGCCCGTGCGCTATGCGGATTTGATCGCCGTCCCGTCAGGAAGGAAAGTCCACGTCTTTGCGCAGCGAGGCACCAACGGCATTGACGGTGTCATTTCACACGCGGCCGGAATTGCCCATACAACGAAGCGGCCGACACTTCTCATTTGCGGCGATCTCGCATTTCTTCACGACCTCGGCGGATGGATGGCCGCGCGACATGCCGCAAACCTGCGCGTGCTGCTGCTGAACAACAATGGAGGTGGAATCTTTCACTTCCTGCCCGTGGCCGATTTTCCCGATACCTTCGAAACGCTGCACGGCACTCCGCTGAATGTCCGGCTTGACGCCGCCGCCGAAGTTTTCGGTATTAAATGGATGGCCTGCGCATCTTGTTCGCAGCTTGCCGACGCGTTATCATGGCACTCGCCGCAGCCGAGCATTATTGAAGTAAAAACAGACCGCGCCGCAAATCGTGCGGCTCATGAGCGAATTGTCAAACGTGTGCTTTCAGGAATTGGCTGATGCTGGTCCGTACTCAGGATATCGTTTGGCACGTACGAATTGACGGTGACAGCAGTATGCCGCCGTTGGTGATGCTCCACGGCTTTGCGCAATCCTTGTACAGCTTCACGCTTCAGGTGCCCGAACTCAGTTCACGGTTCCGCGTCATCAGACTTGACCTCCCCGGACATGGCGGCACAGCAGCACCGGCCATGCTCGACTGGAAACGTCTGTGTGAAACCTTGCATGAGGTTATTGCCAAGTTTGAATGGCGGCCTGCCCATTGGTTCGGATACAGTCAGGGCGGCCGCGTGGCGTTGATGGCTGCCCTCGCAAAACCCGATTTGGTGAAAAGTCTCTCCCTGCTCGGAGCCAGCCCCGGTATCGCCGACGAAAATCAGCGTGAACTTCGCACGCAAAGCGACCGTCTATTGGGACAGAATATCGTCGGCCGCGGCATGGAGTGGTTTGCAGAATACTGGGAGTCGCTGCCGATTTTCGCAACACAGAAATATCTTCCCGATTTCACGCGCAAGCTGATTCGCACCGAGAGAACGTCCTGCTCACCGCAAGGACTGAAGTTCGCTCTCGACCACTACGGCACCGGAACGATGCCGGATTGCTTCGGCAAACTCTCGAATTGGAGTAAACCGCTGATGCTCGTCGCGGGAGAGCTCGACCGCAAATTCATCGAAAGTAATCGCCGGATTGCCGATGCGACCCGCGCTGCGCTGCTGATGCATTACATCCTTCCCAAGTGCGGTCACGCCGCGCATCTTGAACAGCCCGAAGAATTCACTCGACTCTTAATTGATTTCATCCAAGAAGCAGAAAGCAAGACAGCATGAGCAAGTTTCCGTGGCAGACTGCCGGAGAATATAGCGACATCCTTTATCACAAGTGGAACGGAATCGCCAAGATAACTATTAACCGTCCCGAAGTGCGCAACGCCTTTCGCCCGCAAACGCTGTTTGATTTGCAGCACGCCTTTCTCGATGCGCGCGAAGACAGTAATGTCGGAGTGGTTATTCTCACCGGAGCCGGAGAAATGGCCTTTTGCTCAGGCGGCGACCAGCGCATTCGCGGCGATCAAGGCTATATCGGTGATGACAAGGTGCCCCGCTTGAATGTGCTCGATTTGCAAAAGCAAATTCGCTCACTTCCCAAACCCGTCATCGCGATGATTGCCGGTTACGCCATCGGCGGCGGTCACGTGCTGCATGTCGTATGTGACATCTCCATCGCCGCTGACAATGCGCGTTTCGGTCAAACCGGTCCGCGTGTCGGTTCGTTCGACGGCGGCTTCGGTGCCGGGTATCTTGCGCGAATCGTTGGCCACAAGAAAGCCAAGGAGATCTGGTTTCTGTGCCGTCAATACACCGCACAGCAAGCACTCGACATGGGCTTGGTCAACACCGTCGTCCCGCTCGACAAGCTCGAAGAAGAGACTGTGCAATGGTGTCAGGAGATGCTCGCCATGTCGCCCATGGCATTGCGCTGTTTGAAAGCCGCGTTCAATGCCGAAACCGACGGCGAAGCGGGCATTCAAGAACTCGCCGGCAACGCAACTCTGCTTTACTACATGAGCGAAGAAGCGCAGGAAGGCCGCAACGCCTATAAAGAAAAGCGCAAGCCGGATTTTTCGAAGTTCAAGAGACTGCCGTAAGCACATCACGGAGGTATCGTGGTCTCCAACGTTGCCCATAATCTGTCGACAATTGCCCTTCTAAAGTATCGTCATCTGCGACCTGTCACTGTACTCGCCATCGGCTACGCACTATACATGGTTGTTGGCGCTCTTGTTCTAAGTTTGCCCTATGTGCATGAGCCCGGTGCGGTGACCTTTCTCGACAATTTGTTTGTTTCCGTTTCTGCTGTTTCTACAACAGGTCTGTCTCCCGTCAGTACGTCTGGAGCCTATACGTGGATCGGTGAAATCACGATACTCCTGCTGATTCAGCTTGGCGGAATCGGTTATATGACATTTGGGTCGTTTCTCTATGTATTCGGCAACAACGGCAGACTGCCGCATTTTCGCAAGAAAGTTTCCGAGTCCGCATTCGCCTTGACCAGTAATGAGCGCATTGAGAGTTTTCTTACCGCCGTTGTCTTGATGACTATCTTGATTGAGGTCATCGGAGCCGGACTGCTCTACCCGATGTTTGAACAGGCCGGTGCGCCTAATCCCCTTTGGAATGCCGTCTTCCATAGTGTTTCCGCGTTTTGCACAGCCGGCTTCTCGCTCTTTGACAACAGTTTGGAAACCTATGTTGGAAACACTGGCATTAATGTCGTTATCGGCGTGCTGAGCTATCTCGGTGCAATTGGCTTCATTGTACTGTTTGACTTTGTGCGCTGGGCTGCTGATGAAGCGCCGCGCATCTCTTTTACTTCCCGCGTGATTCTTATTGCGACAGCGCTCATTTTCATCATCGGCTCGGTGATGCTTTTCTTCGGAGAGCCGGAAGTCGCCAAATTACCGCTCAAGGAGAGAGTTCTTGCCAGTACTTTTCAATGCATGACGGCCTCCACGACCGTCGGTTTTAATTCCATCCCGATCGGCAAAATGTCTGCGGCATTCGCTTTCCTTATTGTGCTGATTATGATAATCGGTGCGTCGCCTTCGGGCACAGGCGGTGGAATAAAGAGCACCACTTTTGTGACAACGTTAGGCGCTATCCGCAGCGCTTTGCATGGAGTTAATGAAGTTGTGTTCTGGGGAATAAAGGTTCCCGCTCAGCGCGTGCGTGTCGCAGTGGTCACTGTCGGAACATATGCGATTCTCCTTATGCTTGGCACTTTCCTCGTCTTGTGGGTTTCAAAGGGAACGATTGACCAAATGCTGTTTGAAGTCGCTTCCGCGCTCGGTACTGTCGGATTGTCACGAGGTATCACACAGGAATTGTCGGCGCTCGGAAAGATTGTCATCATTTCCCTCATGTACGTCGGACGGGTTGGTGTGCTGGTCTTTACGTTTTCTCTGTTCGGCGGGTCTTCAATTAATCAACTTGTAAGCGGCGAACTTCGTGAGGAAGACCTTGCTGTATGACAATCCTACATTAAACCTCAACGCCTGGATTCTCGCTTCCCGCCCGAAAACGCTGGTCGCCGCGCTGTTGCCTGTCTTTATTGGGTCGGCGTTCGCTGTTGATCGAGACGCGTTCTCGTGGAGTATCGCGCTCTTGATTCTGCTCTCCGCTACATGCATTCAAATCGGAACAAATCTCGCCAACGACTACAGCGATTTCAAGAAGGGCGCCGACACACACGAACGGCTCGGTCCCACTCGTGTCACCCAAGCCGGACTGCTCTCTCCAAATGCCGTCCTCGCGGGCACTGTCGTCGCCTTTGCTCTCGCTGTTATCTTTGCCGTCCCGTTGATCCTGCGCGGCGGCTGGCCGATTCTCACCATCGGGCTGACCGGTATTCTCTTCGGCTGGATGTATACCGGCGGACCATATCCACTCGGCTACAATGGGTTAGCCGAGGTCTTCGTATTGACATATTTCGGTGTGCTCGCCGTCGCGGGAACGGCATTTCTCTTTACTCTCGAATGGGAAACAGCCGCCTTTCTGCTCGGTTTGATTCCAGGCATCCTCGCGTGCGGACTGCTCGCTGTCAACAATGTGCGGGATGAACATACCGACCGCAAAGCCGGAAAACGCACGCCCGTGGTACGTTTCGGCAGAACGTTTGGAAAAATTGAATTCGCAGCGACTCTGTTCCTTCCTTACGTCATTCTGCTGCTCATGTCAGGCTCCCTCTCCACTGCCGCTGTGCTGCTTCCCCTGCTTGCCATTCCTTTGTGCGTCTCCCCTCTTCGCGCCGTCTGGTCAAAAGAAGACGGCCCCTCCCTGAACCGTGCGCTCGCGCACACCGCAAGGCACATGCTCGCCTTCGGAATTCTGCTCTCTGCCGGGCTCGTCCTGTGAGCGAAATTTGTCACACTCCCGTCGCGCTCGAATTCAAAGAGCCGCTCATCACCTCTCGCGGCACCGTACACATGCGGCGTGGCTTTCTGCTCGCCATTGAGCACAACGGCCGGAAAATTGTCTCGGAATCCTCTCTGCTCCCGGAATTCGGTACCGAACACTTTGAACATGCCGAGCGTATTCTGAACGGCGAGTCGCTGCTTGTGCAAACCGCACCCTCTGCCGTGTTCGCGCTCGATTGTCTGCGGTATGCTCTCGAGAAAAAAGACGACCGCGACATCCGCGTTCCCATCGCGAAACTGCTCCCCGGAGGCTCCAATGAAGATATCATCGTGGCTGCGCGTCATGCCGCGCTTGCAAGCTATGACACCGTCAAGTTGAAAGTTGCCGTCAAGTCACTTGAAGATGACATCAATCTGGTCAACACCATCGCGCTCGAACTGCCTGAACTGATGATTCGACTCGATGCCAATCTCGGTTGGACAAGCGATGCTGTCAGAAAATTTGCGGATGCGCTGCCGCGTGAAGCGGTCGAGTGGATTGAAGACCCCTGCAGTCTGTCTCTCCGCGAATGGACACGCTTGCAATCTGAAGTCGGTGTTCCCTTTGCGTGCGACGAGGCTTTCTCCGAGGAGGAGATTCTCGCCTTTGATGGCGTCCCCGGATTCAAAACGCTTGTTCTTAAACCCGCGCGTATGGGCGCTATTCGTGAACGCAGTGCTCTGCTGAAACGGATGCGTGACGAAGAAATTCCCGTTGTGCTGTCTTCCATGATGGACAGCAGCGTCGGACTCGCGCACCTTGCACATCTTGCAAGTGAATGGAGCTCGCCGGAAATCGCACAGGGACTCGGCACACTGCAATTCCTTAAACAGGACACTTTGTCTCACAGTCTGCATATCGAAGCCGGGCATCTCGTTGTACCGCCGCTCTCCGAACTCTACGATGGTCTGCGTCCCGAGTACAAATCCGCTCTCCTGGGATGAGCTTATTGGTCAAGACATCTTCCCGTGCGCTCATCTCAGACTCGACCGAGCAGCTCACCTGGACGCAGCTTCTCGAACTCGCGCACGAAGCACCGCAAGGTGTTCACTTCCTGTCCGGCGGAAACTCCGTCTCGCAGGCCGCTCTGATACTCGCCGCGGCGTTAGGCCGGTGCTCTATAATTCCCTTGAGCCCTCGCCTGAAAATTGCTGACCGCGAAGACATTCATAATCTCTTCGCCCAAATTTCCCCGCCGACAGGTATCTTTATCGCAACCTCCGGCTCGCAGGGTAAGCCAAAGCTCGTGCATCTTTCCCCCGAACTGCTCTCTCGACATGCTCATGCCGTCAATCAGCATGTGCACCTCACCGAGAATGACACATGGCTTGCCTGTCTTCCCTTCTTCCACGTCGGAGGAATGGCCATCGTCCTTCGTTGCGCGCTCGCCGGGGCGGGCGTGCGTATTCTCGATAACTCGTCGGCCGAGCTCGTTGCAAAAAATCTCGACACGGTCTCGCTTCTGTCGCTCGTTCCCACAACTCTGCGGCGCGTGCTGACGCTGCGAAATGATATTCTGCCCGACTCAATTCGCGCGATTATCCTCGGCGGCGGTCCTGTCCCGGTGGACATGATTAGGCAATGTCCGCAAGTTCTGCCGACCTATGGGTTGACCGAAGCCGGCTCTATGGTCACCTGCTCGCGTCCCGGTTGCGATGACTCTGAGCGTCTAACCGCCGGTCCTCCCATCCCCGGCGCTGCAGTCAAAATTGTTGATGAAAACGGTAACCCCGTTTCAGTAAATACGTCCGGTCGTATTCTCGTCCAAAGTCCCGGCGCTGCGTCCGCTTACTTCCGGAACGATAATGAAACAGCCCTCACGTTTCGTGAAGGCTGGATACTTACCGAAGATTCCGGTTTTCTCGATGAACTCGGCTGTCTGCATGTCCTTGGCCGAATTGATCGTATCATTGTTTCAGGCGGTGAAAACATCGCTCTCGATGAAATCGAGTCCGCGCTCCGCTTGCTGCCGGATGTCCGGGATGCCCTCTGCGTCGGCATTGAAGACTCCGAGTGGGGACAATCCGTCGCCGCAGTGATTGAGTCCGATTTGCCGCTGACCCTCGAGCACGTCCGCGAACAACTCAAAGCTCATCTCCCCTCCTTCAAACTCCCCAAGCAAGTCTCCGTCACCTTCAAACTTCCCCTGCTTCCGAACGGCAAACCCGACTATCGCACCGCGCGAAACTTATTCGGGTAAGTAGTGCCGCGACAGTGCCGCGCGGAAATTCTCCGGCATCGGGATGGACTTATAGGTCTTCGTGTCCACGACAACATGCACGGTCGCCGCACGCGCACACGCCGTGCCGTCAGGTGTCCGAAGTGTGTATTCCACTTTGTACGAGCTGCGATTCAGCTCCACAATCCGCACCTCAATCGTCACATGGTCGCCCACTCGCGACGGCTGCATGAAATCCCCGTCCAAATGCACAAGCGGCACTCCAAACGGCCGGTGCTTCAGCAAGTATCCAATACTGAAACCAAGCTCGTCCATCATCGCCGCGTAGGCTTCATGACAAATCCGGAACAAATTGGCGGAGAAAATGATGCCCGCCGCGTCGCTGTCGTGCAGGCCGATGGTGTAGGGATAGAGAAATGGTTCTGCTGACATATCGTGTTCGTGTAGGTGGGTGAACTAAAGATAAATACTTCCGATTCAAATAGCAACGGGCTGCAGGTGATGACCTGCAGCCCGCTGTTCGTAGTCACATGTTCCTGCGGTTAGCGAGCCAATATCATCTTACTGACATAGTCGCGGCCACCCATATTCACACGGAGGAAATATAGTCCTGTCGTGAGTTCCATCCCCTGGTCGCTGCGTGCGTTCCAGTTGATTCGGTGGAACCCTGCCGAACGGGTTTCATTCAATATCGTCGCGACCTGCTGTCCCAGCAGATTGTGTACAGTTATATTCACGTCGCCTGCAGCAGGCAGGTCAAATGCAATATCCGTCTGTCCGTTGAACGGGTTCGGATAGTTTCCGTGAAGAGCATACTCCGTCGGCAGGTTGCGCGCGGGATCGGCAGCGGTCGCCAAATCCAATATCACCGGTATCGTGATTCGTCCCGTCACACCGTTGTGGCCGATTTCAATCTCTCCGGTGTAAACTCCGCCCTGCAGGCCGTTCGTGTTGAACGTCACAGTGATTTCATCCGACTGTCCCGTCCACAGCACGCCGCTCATCGGCGACACCGTCAGCCAATCGCCCGCCATCACGTCAATCGTGTATTCCCAGCCGCACTGTCCGTCCGAGCTAAGCAGGAACTGCTGTGTGAACACTCCTTCGCCGACTGCTTGCTGACTCAGAAAATCCGTTGAACTCGTGCCGTGCGGCGCGCCAAGTTCGGTGTCAACTTGCTGCTCCGAGTTGTTTGCCACCACGATGTTCGCCAGCGTCTGGTCGCAGTAGCCGTCTGCGCTAAGCTCAAGATTCCACGTTCCCACAGGAAGATAAAGCTCCCATGAACCATCTGCGGCAGTCATCGTTGACAATCCCGTCGGCTCAAACATCACTTCACACCCGTGAATCGGCTGGAACTCCGCGTCGTTCACAACTCCCCACACACGGCCTTCCGGAACCTGCGTGCCCGCAAAATGCAGTGACCAGTCATTCAATGTTCCCTGATCCTGATTTGCGGCGTCAAACATCACAAGCTTCCACATGCCGCGGCTTTGATTCCCGCTCATGCTTGACAACGGCTGCTCAGCCCAATACCGATTGCTGAACGGAGCAATACCCGTTGCAATCGACTGACCTGCCATATCGTCAAACTGGCAGCCCGTCATGTTGTCACCGCTGCCGCCATTGCGGTCACACAAAAGCACCCGCTGTCCCCATGGACTCTCAATCCACATCACCATATCGCCGATATAGGTGTGCTGAAGATTCTCTATCCGCACGGCCATCGTCGAAATCGTCACGTTGTCCGTGACATTCAACTCCGCATACACCGTGTCACGGTCGGGAATCGCCATGTTTACGTCCTCAGCCGCGAAGTCTATCGTCGGAACAGACGTCAATGCGAAATTGCGAGTCGTCAACTGATTAGTGCTGACCACCACACTTTCCACCGTGTAAGGCTGGTAACCAAACATGCGCGCCGTCACTGTATGTGTGCCAATCGGCGCCACCGGGAAATAGTAGTTGCCGTTGCCGTCCGTGCTGGCATACAATCCCGCATCCTCTATCATTACGGTCGCCTGATACACCGGCGTCCCGTTCGACTGCACGGTACCGCCCATCGCGCCGTAACCGCTGCGATAGAACCATACCGCCCTGCCGTCCTCTAATGAACCGTTGTTGCAGACGTACTGCAGCGACGTCCCGCTGGTGCTCTGTTGAATTCCGATGCTCTGCGAGCCCGCGTACACAGCGTAATTCATATCCTGATACTGTAGCTTGATGCTGCCGTTCGCATACAATATGCACTCAAAGGTGAAATTGTCCGCCGGCGGTGTCGGAAATCCGTAGTGGCCGACCTCGTCAAACTGTATCACGACATAATCACCGAAATCACGCCACGCCACCGTGTTGTCGTTTTGCTGATTCTCACCAAAGTGAAGATGCAAATCGTCCCAGAACATCGCTATTGCAGGGCCGCCCAGACTCGACGCCGGAAAACACTGATTCGATGCCGAAAAGCGATTGTCTTCAAAGGTGATGAAACCATTCGTGCAGACGTTCAAAGTCGGGTAGTGCACCCCGTAGAATGGGAAGTTGAACGACAGCGGAATCGTCGCCGTGCCGTCGTCCGCATTCTCGAAATCCACCCACGTCGCCTGATTGTCGCCTCGCAATTCAATCCACGAGTAGCTGGTCGTATCCCCGTTCTGATTATCAACGTAGTAATAGCCGTACCCGTCCGGACCGCCAATGGCGTCTATGCTCTCAGTTCCGCGACGTTCAAACTCCGCCAAAAACGGAGCAAGTTCGGCCTTCTCCAGCGGTGACAAAAACTCTCCAAGCTCGGCGCGTTGCCACAATTCCTTCACCGTGGCATCAGAGGCCGCCTGAGCCGACACAGTTGTCAACATCAGTGACAGTGCCGCTGCGCGTAAAATTAATGATGCGATCTTCAAAACTTCCTCCTGGTCTATATCAGGCTCGCGGGCTTGTGAAACCCTTCTTGTGTGTCCAGTATGTCCCCGCAACGAATTGCAGAGTGGCGCCGCACGGACGCTCTCCCTTTGGTATCGGCATAGTTATCCCGATTCTTAAACGAGAGCAGACCCTCGCGCCTCACCCTCTGAATGCAACTATCTCTCCAATCGCACGACTCTGCCCTTCCCGGTTCTCTCGCCATGCTTCTCTATGGTCAGCATCATTGAACACCGAGCTGAGACTATCGCATTTTCAATTCCATCCGCACCTCCCTGACCACTCGAAGTTGGCTCCCGCATCGCCCGTTGCCAAAGCGCAACATCCCTGCACACCGAGCGGCACAGGCAATTTCTTGGTGCAAACCCGGCACTTCTCGCCCACCTCCTTGCTGTTGATATTCACCGAATCGATATTCGCACAAAACAAAAAGCGGCCTCTCATTTATGAGTAGCCGCTTGCTCAAATCTTGTAATTATCCTACTCTATCCCCACCGCATAGGCTCGCCGTTCTATCAATGCTCCTGTGAACCTCCGTCGCGCGTTCCCGATTCCAAACAGTGCCGGCAGCGCCAGTATCACCGCTCTGAGCAGCAGCGCTTTCGTCATCACCGTCCGAATCGCCCGATATCCTTCTTCTCCCTCATGCTTGCGAAAATACTTCATTGCGCTCTGTGCATGCACCGCGCGCGTAAACTCGTAGTACTTCCCCATCGTCGTCGAAACCTTGTGCGATACTTCCGCGTCGTTCACCACATGTATCTCATACCCCGCATCCTTCACCCGCTTGCACCAATCCACCTCCTCAAAGAAAATGAAAAACCGCTCATCGAGCAGCCCCACCTTTTCCCGCGCCGCTGCCGAAATCATCAAACAGCTCCCCTCCACCTGCTCAACCTCGTCCAACTCTTCTATCTTCCGCTCCCCATACAAATAGCCGTTGAATTTCTTCGAACTTGAGAATAACCGCGCCATTCCGGTCGCTTGATAGCTCAAATCCCGAGGTTTCGGAAATCGCCGCGCCGCACGATAAACGTCTCCCTTCCCGTCACGCATCCGCGCTCCCGCAATCCCCCAGTGCGGATGTTCCGACAGCGCGCTGTGCATCCGGCTAATCGCACTCACACTCACTTCCGTGTCCGGATTCAGCAGCAGTATCGTTCCCGCATGGGCCGCTCCTATGCCTGCATTGCATCCCGCCGCAAAGCCCTTGTTTTCCCCCAGCTCGATAAGTTCCACCTCCGCGAACTCCCGTTTGATCCGTTGCTGCGAGCCATCCGAAGAGCCGTTGTCCACCACGATCACTTCCAGCTCATCAGAACAGTCCGACTTCATCACTGAACCCAAACAGGCCGCAACGTCGTCACCGCCGTTGTAGTTCACAATAATGACTGACACCGAATACCGTGTCTTCGTCTGCGTCTGCTCTGCCATCATGCTGTTGTTCGAGAGAGAAGTTGCTCCAGCTTAAGCCACAAGTTAGCCATTTATGCCAACCCCTGCAAGCTCAAACCTGTGCGGCCAATCTCTGTCAATTTGTCCCAGTAACTTGCGATTCTAAAGCAAATACTTTATTTTAACCCTGTCACTTAAGCAAAGGGTTTTTCATATGTTCCGAGTTTTGTTGGCATTATGCGCCGTTGTCTGGGCTGTCGGTTGCGTTCCCCAGAAGCCCGAAAAGAAGGCCGAAAAGGCACCCATGGAGAAGCAAATGGGAGACCGTCCGGCGAATCCGCACGCGACTTCCGGCCCCGGACTCGATATCAATCATCTCCTCGCTGAACTCCCCGAAGGCTGGTCAAAGGTCACTCCGGCCTCCAGCATGCGCCTCGGACAGGTTTCGCTCGCTCGTGCCGCGGGAGACAATGCTGATGGCGAACTCGCGATTTTCCACTTCCCCGGGACGGGCGGTAGCTCCATGGCCAACCTCGAGCGTTGGGAAAGTCAAATGGCCGGTCCAAACGGTGCTCCCGCTGTGGCCAAGACGGATTCCATGAAGCTCGACAATGGGATACTGGTCATTACCGTAGACATTAGCGGTACCTTGCTCGCCTCCACCATGGGCACAGGTCCCTCAACTGACCAGCCCGGCTATCGAATGTTGGCCTCCGTGCTCGAAACTCCGGCCGGTAACTACTTCACCAAGCTGACCGGACCTGAAAAAACCATCGCCGCCCACGCCGAGAAGTATCGTGCCTTCTTGAAACGGGCCAAGCTCGGCGGAAATGCATAGAGCACGTCTCTACATTGTAAACGAAAACGCCCGATTTGCATCGGGCGTTTTTATTGTCTGGATGCGCGGTACTTGCCGTGCGTTTCAGGCACTTCAAACAAGTATCTTCCCAGCTCCAGAGTACCTTAAGTTTCCATTAAATCAAACCGCCATTCCCACCTGCCGGATACTCGCTGCGCCGCGCATGTGCACCGGGTCCGGCATTCCTGCCTTTCAAGCTGGATATCTTCCCAGCACCAGATTCTCCATCTGCTGCTTGTGATACTCGGTCTCTTCCAGTCTGGCCTTCACAAGATCTCCGATGGAAATCATGCCCACCAGTTTCCGGTGCTGAATAATCGGCAGGTGGCGAATCCGTTTCTCTGTCATCCGTGACATGGCCTCATCCACCGATTGCTCCGGATGGCCTGTGACAACATCGCGGGTCATAAATTCGCCCACCGTCAGCTTGGCCAGTTGTCCGGCATTCCGCGACACAAGCCGGAGAATATCCCGCTCGGAAAAGATTCCCACCAGATTGTTCTCACTGTCCAGAATGGCCAGCGCGCCGATATTGTGGGACACCAAAGTCTCGACTGCCGACAGCACCGGATCGCTTTCCTGTGCCGTATACACCCGTGTCCCCTTCTCAAACAAGACTTCCGACAACTTCACCCCAACCTCCCTTTGATTGGAACCCTTGTTCTAATATAGCTTGTGAATCACCGCAAAGTCAAGCATTTTAGGCACCCTAAAAAAATTTCTAAATCCTGTATATAAACGATATACAATCCGTAGTTTAGCTCCGAGTTTGTGAAATGTATAGCAAATTAGGTCTTGCTTTGTGTAACCAAAATCCCTTGTGAATAGGCCGATTCGAGGCTATATTATATTGTAGGGGCGGCAGGCGTGTCGCCCGCGGTTCCCCGCCGGAATCTGAAAGGCCACTTATGCGCCACATATTATTAATCTTCCTATTATCCCTCATCCCACTATCCGCTCAAGCCATCATTCCGCTTGAGTTGGTTGCGGAATTTGAATTGCCGGAAAATGTGACTGCTTGGGATGTTCAGCACTGGATGGATGACTCGACTTTTGGATGGGCGGCGGTGCGAAACGACACCGTTTTTTATGTTTTGCGTATGGGGGAAGCTGTTCAGGCGGTTTCAATTGAAGAATCGTACTTGGATTCGATTACACGTGATGGCCCGCCAGACTATACACAAGTTCTTATCCTCGGCGGCCAGTCTCCAAGAGTGATTGTCGTGGCAAACATACTTGATCACAATGCGTCTCAGTGGGAAGACTATGAGTACGACTACTACTTAGTTATCGATTTGGAGTCCGGAGAATCGAATATCTCATTCCGGAGAACGACTTATCTCGATCCAGACTGGCTATGGACGGAATGGTGGTACTTCAGCAAGATGAGCGCATGGCCACCGCCTCCGTTGGCTACGCAAAGTGTGCGAACACTTTATGCACATCATGGCATATATTGGAGTCCTTACCATACAACGGATGACGGACAGTTTGGCGAAAATTCAATAGTTGATGGGCACACTCTCCTTCAAACTCACGCAACGGATTACGATTTTTTTGTCGGCGAAGGCGCAGGAGTGGCCCTTGTTAACATTGAAAATCGCTACGGTTCTTCGGGCTATTATCGCGATGTTACAACCCGAAGAAAACTAACGGCAGAAGATTCGTTATTGTCAATTGGAATATGCACAAGCCATTGGACAAACGAAGACGAGAACCCAATAATTTGCCCCAATTCAAGCGTGCACGGTATAACATCACGGACAGGCGAACGCTATGTAATTTTTGCGTCGCAGATTTTCGAAGCTACAACATTATCGTTGGTCTCAGAGTTCCCGCCGGGGTATGTGCCATCGTTTGCCTTTGGATGCAACGGAATGCGCGAAGATTTGCTTTGGGACATTCAAAGTGGAAACCGCTTGAGAGCGTGGGCAACTGATTTCTCCTTTGAAGACACAACAACAAGTTACAACGCAACAAATCTAAAGTTGTTAAGGAATCGTGACGGAAACGGCGAGTTGATAGCATTCTCCAATGACAATGATTCAATTCGTGTTCTTAAACCTTCACTCGTTGTGAAAGAGCTAGTTATCTCATCCTACCCGGACGAAGAGAGTATCGGTTTGAACTGGCGTTCCTTTCCGTCGGCCACCTCCTACGTCGTCTGCCGTTCACAATTTGCCGAAGGAGATTTTTGCGAACAAGATGCCATCAGTGTCTCCGATACATTCATCACACTTCCGCTTATCAATGGCATTGACAAAGAGTTCTTCCGAGTCAAAGCAGTTTTCGACTAATTCTAAATATCCAATCAAAAAAAACGGCGACCCAATCGGGCCGCCGTTTCTGACTTCTGACTTCAATCTTCTGACTTGGCCCTACGGCTGAAAACCAACCACCGAATAGTACCGTTGATCATTCACCGCCGCGCCGCCGACAATTGTGTATGTATTCACATCAGTTTGTCCGACCA
>JABWCQ010000022.1 GCA_013360195.1 bacterium | reverse complement strand
ACATCATCCACATACCAGCCTTCGCGCTGAACACTGTTGTCCGAACCAAAGCGGAACCTCAATTGCACGTTCGAACCGGCATATGCCGACAAATCAGCCGTCATCTGAGTCCATGTGGTCAGCGTCGTCGCCCAGCACGGCAAGCCTAACATCGGCCCCTGTGCAGGTGCCCCGCCGCCCACCGTGTAGCGGAATGTATTCGGATAACCGCCCTGGGGTGTTATCTGTGTGAACGCTCCGCCATTTACAGAAATCTCCAGGATTCCGCCGTCATAAGCCGAATCCGGATACACACCCGACACTTCGCCTTCCAACTGCATCCAGAAACTCAACACCGCGTCCGCAGGCAGATTGTTCATCACCGGCGACAGCAAACGTGCGTCGTTAAATGCGCGATACGTTCCCGTCGTCGTCGAGCCGCACTTGTAACTGTGTGATGTCGAGCGCGAACGCTCCGTCGAAATATGCCAATCGTCCACCCATGTTCCGCCCGGCGTATTGTGCGTCCAGCCCGGCGCTCCCGTTTCAAAGTCTTCTTCAAGTACTGTGATAATCGGCAATGCGGTCAAGTTCATGTCCGCAATCACCGTGTCACCTTCAACGATCGTTATTCCCGTCACCGTGTCGGATACATAAGCATAAGCGCTGAATGCCAAATCATACGTCGCTCCGTCCGGCAGCGGCATGAAATAAACGCCACTCGCGTTCGTCGTCGCAGAGTTGACTCCGCCAACCACCTGAACCGTCGCTCCCGAGATCGGCAGCAGCGTCGTTGCGTTGCGCACCGTGCCCGTCACAAATCCGCCGGCCTGCGGATCAAATCCGTCCAGCGTCATCACACCGCTGTTGCCCGGATCCAAATGAGCCCGCAAACCGTTCGTCATCGACAGCGAAAACTTGCCGTAATAATCGTCTATGTTGTTCGTGCAGCTCGCCGTCCCGCCGTGCAATTGCCCGGTGATCCGGTGATTCTGATCAAAAAGCGGCGAACCCGAGGAGCCCGGCTCCGTCGTGCCGTCTTCCCAGTTCAATATCCGCCAATGTGAATTGGCCGGTGTGCCCGACCATGTGCTCGACACCGGAGCCTGATTGTCAAACGTTATCTTCTTGATGTCGCCGCTCGGGTGGTGAATACAAACGGAGTTTGTCGCCGCCGCGTCGTTCGCGTTCCACCCGCTGAAATACGGATTATAGTTGAGCGGAACGTTGCTGTTCAACCGGACAAGCTGAACATCCGATGCGCTGCTGTTGAAGAGTAGCTGACAGCCCGCGACCGTTTGATTCGTCGGACCGTTCACGTTCGGACAGCCCGGACTTTCATAGTTGAACATGAATACCGACGTCGTCGTCGGATCACAGTGATCCGCCGTCAATACAAACGGCGTGCCGTCGTTGTTCGTATTGTTTATCAGCGAGCCGGAGCAATACCGGAAACCGCCGCTCGTCAACAGCATCACCACGCCGCGCTTCTGCTCCTGCCACGCCGCGCCCTCCGGACAATTCACGTTGTTGTTGCAGGTCCCGCTGTCACCGAAATCGTCCAACGGATTATTTTCACGGCCGAACAGATTACGATAGGCATGAACGACGCGCATCAGCGAAATCTCGCTCTGTCCCCGCGCTTCCGCTGGCTCGTAATACTCAAGTGTCACCGCGTCTCCCGGAACCGGCTGCGTCGAAAACTCGCCGCCCGGAAATTCATTTGCCTCTGTGAACGCGCCGATGACGTAGTCGTAATTATCGCTGTAAACAAAAAACTGTCCACCCGTCGGCAGGTCAAACCGGTCGAACACCAGATTGACCGAATAGGCGCCGCGCGACTCAAGTCTCAGTCGCCAAACCCGCCCTTCCTTCGTCTCTCCACGTGCCGCTGTTGCTCAAATTGAAGCTCACATCGTGCGGATAGCCGAACCGCAACGGAACATCCTTGCTCTCCTGCTCATCTTCCGCCAGCAGAACATCCGCATTCACCGCAGGCAGACTGCGCGTCTCCGGCGCGGACATGCCCGTCAGACTCAGGCTCGCCGGCGAACCGCCCTGAGACACCTGAGCCACACTAACGCTTGCCAAACACCAAACGGCAAGCATGACAAAAATCATATGGGACCGCTTCATCGTATTGTCTCCGATTGCAAATTGGATCATTAATGGTTGAATTCGTGTTTCGAGATGAACTTAAAGCTAATGGCAAATCTACACACTTCAGCGCGTTGTTCGACTAGAATCTAAAAGCTCTCAACAGATTTCCCCGAAGCAAAAGGTCTAGGGTTAGCAATATTGATCGCAGCCTTGAACCTACAAAAAGGCAACGATCTGTATCTAAACCCAAGGGCAATCGCCGCGGCGATTGTGGCTCCTTGACTTACGTATTGAATTGGATTGCCATTGTGATTAGCCCACTTTCTTATGTCGTCCTTAATATGGCCACAAACGTAATTGAGATTACAAGATCTCTGGCGTCTTTTCGTGCTTAGCCACTCCACGGCTAGCGCGAACTCCTCAATTGCGTCGTAAAGTAATTTTCTATCATGTTCAAAACTTGAACCATTATACCTCTCGTATTCTTGACAATTCAATCCGCCATATGCAAGATTGGGGTATCTCACAATAACTTTTAGCAATTGATCACGCATGTTAATATTCTCCTCTCTAACCCTTCTTCAAACTGAAACGACTTGCAATCCAATCAATTTTTTACGCGTTACAAAACTGATGCCGTTGTTCGGGGCTTGAAATCAATACCGAGCTTTTCCTTCAAATAACTCTTGAGTACGAATACCTCTACTTTTCGCGCTTTCTGCTCGTTGTCAAGAAAGTACTTGGTGTAATCGCCTTCCTTCTCAGGTTGAACAATCATGAGTTTTCTGGTCTCGCCAGTAATGTCTTCAACAGTTTCGCTGTGCTTAATCTGTGTATCCCAACAAACGATAGAGTGGACATTTTCAAACGAATGATTAAAGTCCTTGGTCAAAATATGCTTGAATTCAACATAGAACAGTTTAGATTGTGAAATTGGTGTTGTGGCATCTGATTTTACGATTACATCTATGCCTTCATGGGTATCATAGTCTAATACGTAAAATGGGAAAAGTTCTGGTTTTTTCTGAGCAACCAAAATATAGAGAGCAAAGACGCCACTCTCTCGCGTTGGCTCGACTAATTGCGTCCCCTC
This sequence comes from bacterium, assembly GCA_013360195.1. Taxonomy (NCBI): domain Bacteria; species bacterium. The sequence goes on along the minus strand of JABWCQ010000022.1, from coordinate 33,128 downwards.
AAACACAGCAATATTTGTCTTATTGATTCGGGAAACTCTCCAGCCATAATCTCTGCGCTCCTTTTCAACAGTTCGAAAAGCTCCCGCCTGACTTTCTAGCCAATCCAAGTCTCTCCAGTCGTTGCTTTCGACTATGTCTTCATAAATCTGACGAACGGTATTTTTTAGATCAGATAGTTTCTCAGAAGGAGTATTTTCAATTGAACCACGGTTGGCAGTGAGTCTCAAGTCTTGGCAATTCACGAACGCATGAAAACGAGTATATTCAGTGCCTTTAACACCTATCCAATCGTTTTTTCTTTGGATCGGAATATAATCTTTGCATAGCCAAAGGCCGTATCTCTCTTGAACAGTATATGCCCCTTTCGGAGATTGATAACCAGAGCGTCGAAGCATTAGGTTATTGTCATACTTGACTCTTGAACCTTCAATACTAAAAACGGCTTCAAAGGTTACTTCCGGATGATCAGAAAGTGTTCCTGTCCGAACAATTCTCTTACAGTAATGGTCAGGGGCGTATGCCAAATGTGTATCAAAAAGGGAAGTTATACTTGGGCTTTCACCAGGAAAAGGATGACCAACTTCAATCTCTTCTATTGTTTGACTATCAAGTCCTTGAAGTCTTAATCTCACATTTGATTTTGAAGTATTAAAAACATGCTCAATGGAGCCATGTTTGGTGAACCACAGAATGTAGTCCTTCAGTATTGCATGGGTGAACCTGTCGCGGCGGTTATTGTTGTAACCAATTATCTCTATTTCGGTACCTGTTCGACTATCGCTGGAAGGTCCTGCCGAAACTTTAACCTGTGGAATTGTACCATTGTGAAGGGAGCGAAATGGGGTATCGACCGAAGCCTCTAAGCGCTCACCGTTCCTATAGGTCACGACTCGGATTCGCGAGCTATTAAAGTAAACTTTTGTTCCATGCCCCTTTTCTCCGATTTTTGTAGGATCTTCTCTTGACATTGAATTTCCCAAGTCAAAAAATGCTTGGAGGCCAAGCCGGTCCATACCCTCACCATTATCTTGCAATCTAATTCTAAGAACTGATTCGCCACAATCTTGAATAACATCGAACAACACAGTTATTAGCGAAGCGTTTGCATCATAGGAATTACTGATTGCTTCTCTAACCAATTCAAGTGGATTCGCAAAGTCGTTGGCGATTTCGAGGAACTCTCTCGTCGCATTGACAGTAGGTATAATAGTTCACCAGCGCGATTCCCGCGATAATCAATCCGCCGCCCAGCACGATGTCCCAGTGCAGCGGCTCGTCCAGAAAGAACACCCCCAGAAGTACCGCCGTCGGCGGAAACACAAATGTCACCAGCGACGTGCGCGTTGCGCCCCAGTGATTCAAAAGATAAAACCAGGCCACCGTCGAAAGTCCCATACCCAGAATGCCCATCCACGCGCACGCCAGCCAGGTCAGCGGAATCTGCGGAACTTTGAACGGCGCTTCGAATATCGCCGCCATCACGACGATGAACACCATGCCGCCCAATATCAGCGGAAGTCCCATCTGATAGGGATGAACGCCGCGCATAAACTTGCGCTGCGAAATCGTGCTCCCCGCGTACAAAAAGGTTGCACCGAGCATCGCGGCTTGTCCGAGCACATCGCGCTCTTTTCCGAAATCGGGATTCATGAGAATATAAATCCCCGCAATCCCTGACAGAAGACCCAAAAACTTCGGCAGCGTGAAACGCTCGTCATGCAAAAAGTAGTGAGCCATCAGCATCGTCCACAGCGGCATCGTCGCGTTCAGCACACCCGCCAGACCTGAGTCAATGCGCGTCTCCGCAAAACCGATTAAGCTTATCGGCATGGCAACACTTGTAATCCCCAGAAAGAACGGCAGCCAGAACTCTTTGCCCGACCACTTCAGGTCAAACTTCTGCCAACGGATGATCACCCATGTTATCGCGGCGCCGAAAATCAGCCGCCAGCTCACCATCGTCATCGGCCCCAGCTCGCGCAAGGCCAGCTTAATCCACAAAAATGATGTGCCCCAGGCTAAACAGCCAAGGTAAAGGAACACCAGCCACTGTTTCAATTATATCTCCCCGTCCGCCCTACCTGAGTTGCTTGAGTATACCTGCGAAAACAGACTATAAGATAACACCGTTCCGCCCCCTTTGCAACTCCCCGGACAGAGTTTATCCCACGATACGCTCAATGGGGCAAAATCGTTAAATGTTGGGAATACCGTGCACAAATGCCTCCTGATATTCCAGACCGGCCAAAATGAAAAGCCCCGCAATTTCCAGCGGGGACTTCACATTCAACCAACCCTGAAAATTAGGCCGGCGGCATTTCATTTTCCACCAATCCGATCACGTTGCCGCTCGGGTCAGCAAACAGAGCCATGACCACCATCCCCGGAATCACTGTGCGCGGCATCACCGTCTTGCCGCCCAGCTTCTCGGCATGCCCAAGTACCGGGTCAATTTTATCCACGCCGATATAGACCGTCACACGCGGCGAACCGCCCGGCTCCGTGCCGCTGATTCCGCCGCCGATGCTTTTCTCTTCGGCGGCCACCAATCCGTATTGCATCGGATTACTCGCGTCAATCTTCCAGCCGAAAAGCGTGCTGTAAAATGACTGCAGCTTTGCACCATCGTGTCCGGTGATTTCAAAGTGTACAACAGGCATTCCCATCTTGAATCCCTCCAAAGTGAATATGTAAACCGTTTTTCGAAAAATCTAAATGCTATCGCGTCAGCGCATCGGGTCCGGCGTTCACGCCACGGCGGGTTTGCCGTATCTTTGTGTTGCCCAGCCGAGAATGATGCCCACAATCGTGCCCGGAATCATGATTTCCAGCCAGTAGTGCTCACCGTTCTCACCGGGCATCGCGGCAACTAATGTCGCCAAAGCCAGACCCACAATGCCGCCGAAAATTAATCCCTTGGTCATGTCGCTGACTTTGCGCGAGAAAAATCCGATGATGAGCCCCGCGAGCAATCCCTTGAACGACGAACCCATGACAATACCTGCCAGCGCATCGCGCACTTCAGGCGTAAACCATGCCGTTAAGCCGTCAAATATTCCGAGAACTACTCCAAGAATGATTCCTAAAACTGGTTTGGACATTGCTGCCTCCGTTGAGTTGCGCGACTGTTCTGCCTTTCATCCAAGTATACAGAAGGATTCTCAAATTCTTTAGCGTTTCAAGGCCAAATAAAAAATTAACCGTATCACCATGTAAGTCAAGAGGATAATCACAATAAACCGGTGCCGGTTGACCATTCTCGCCAGCTTTTCGAGAGGCGTTTCATGGTAAGCTGTGACCGGTTCGCCATCCAAAAACCGCAAAATATCACCGCCCAACTCAGCAACCGTGCGATACCGCTCTTCCCGAGTCTCGTGCGCCGCCTTGCGAATAATCGCCGCCAAGGCTTTCGGCAGCGAACGCAATTGCTCGCGCATAAATCCGTCGGCAGCATCCGTTCGCGTCAGCAGCGCATACAAAGTAGCTCCAAGCGCAAAAATATCCGCCCGCGCATCCAGCGGCTCTCCCTTCGCCTGCTCAGGTGACATGTAGCCCTTCGTGCCGTGACCCGCCGTATGCGCCGTTAAATCCTCGGCACCCCGTGCCGTACCCCAATCGAGAACCAGTACTTCACCGAATTCTCCCACCATGATATTGGCGGGTTTTACATCCCGGTGCAGCACGCCTTTGCTGTGCGCGTAGCTTACCGCATCGCAGATTTTCAAGAACACCCGCAGCCGCTCACTCTGAGTCTCCGCGCGCGCCGCATACTCATCAAGCTGCAAACCCTGCACAAGCTTCGTGACATAAAAGACACGACCGTCAGGCAAATTGCCGAGGTCGTGTACAGGAATGATTCCGGGATGTTCAAGCTGCGCCGCTGTCTGTGCTTCGCGCTGCATGCGCTTCACAAGTTCGCCCTGCCGGTCCTGCACACGCAAGACTTTCAGAGCCACCTGACGATTCAGCACCGTGTCTTCCGCGACATACACGCTGCCCATCCCTCCTTGTCCGAGAGGTGCGACCAGTTTGTATTTCGTCTGCGACAAGTCCGGTTCGTCAATCGCCTCGCGCAGATGATTCAGCGTCTCGTCAGGCAGCTTCATCGGTTCTTTGCGCCTTTGACTCCGAGCAGAGCCTGCGTCTCTTCAAGAAACTCCTCTTCGGAAGCCGTTATCGTGCGCAGGCGGTCGAGCAAGGCCAGCCGCACTTTCGTCCGCATCGCGTGCAAGTGATTCGTCACCGTCGCCGCGCTGACTCCGAAGGTGCGCGCCAAATCCTCATACGTGACTTTCTCCGCCGAGCCGCGCTCGATGTCATAGCGTTTGAAAATCTGAAACTGCAGCTTCGCCGTGTCGCTTGTCGCAAGCGACTCCACATCGGCAACCGCAGCCTCAAACAAACTTCTGCGCCACTCCTGCTCGAAGAGCTCATCCAACGAATCCGGGTCTGCCGGGTCGAGCGGTTCGCCGTCCGCTCCCGACGTTTCCAGAGAACCCACGTTTCCCCCGCCGCGTTTTTGCGCGAGCTGTGCGTTGTGCTCGTTAATCAAAAATCTGTCCAGACAGAAGCGCAAGAAATGGCGGAATCGTGCCTTGCTCGAATCAAACTTGGAAAATGTGTCCCGCTCAAAAACGTAAGTGAAAAAATTCTGCGCCGCGTCGCTGGCATCGCTCTCGCTTGCGCTCCATTTCGCGCGGATATAGCTCTGCACCGGATGCCAATAGAGCCTTGATACGACTTCCCAACCCACTTGACGAGCCGATTCATCGCCACTCGCCAGCGCGCGAATCGCCGTCCAGCGCGTGTCAGGGAAGGGAGTATAGCCGCTCATCTCACTCCGTCCTCGTGCTCCATTCCGCCAGCCAAATCAGAAAGTCCGTGCCGACCTCAAGCGCATCCGGATGAATCGTGAATTGACTCTGGTGCAATCCGGCTTCTCCCAGTCCGTCCTTCGCGATTCCCAGACTGAAATAGAGGCAGGGAAACTCCTGTGTGTAATAGGCAAAATCCTCGGCGGTCATGCGGCGAATACTCTCTCCGTCCGCTCGCAGCGCGGGGAATTTGTCCGCCGCCGACAATACAGCTTCACACAACTCCGGATTGTTTGTCGTCGGCGGTGCGCCTCTGCGCAGTCGCAACTCTGCCGTGCAGCCGCACGCTGCGGCCGTGTGCGTGATGTATTCATTCATCAGCGACTCAATCGTGCCGCCGTTCTGAATCGAATCGGCAATGTCAAAATAGGCGCGCACCGTCCCTCCGAACGAACACTCTTCGGACAGCACGTTGTAGGTTTTTGACGTGTCACATTCAATCCACGCGACGCTCATGATGCAAGGCTCTTCAAGCACATTCATCTTCCGTGCCGGCAAACTGGTCAAACCTGAAATGATATTGGCCGTGCACGTCGGGACGTCATCGCCTTGATGCGGGTAGGCCGCATGAGAGCCGCGTCCGCTCACTTTGACGCTGTAGTAATTGCTGCCTGCCAACACCGCCCCCGGCGCGATGCGAATCACTCCCGCCGGAAGCCCCGGGAAAACGTGCTGCCCGAACACCTTCTCTACACCGAGTTTGTGCAGCGTGCTGTCTTTAATAATATCGTCCGCGCCGCCTTTGACCTCTTCTGCCGGCTGAAAAAGAAAGACGACGGTGCCGCTCACGTCCCGACTGTTCTTCAATTCAACCGCTGCGCCGAGCAGCATCGCCGCGTGCGCATCGTGCCCGCACGCGTGCATCATACCGGGAACGGTGGAGATGAAATCGCATTCCGTTTCCTCGGCAATCGCAAGCGCGTCAAGCTCCGCTCGCAGACAAATGGTCGGTCCGGGCCTGCCCGTGCGCAAAACGGAAATTACTTCCGTCTTCAGCGACGGCGAATCCACGAACTCCGTATAGCCGGCTTTCTCAAGTTCTGTGCGAATCAGCTTGGACGTTTCAAATTCCTTGTGCCCAATCTCCGGATGCGCATGGATGTGCTCATACGTCGAACGAACGAGCGAGCGTATCGCGGAACCCGCCGCCCACGCGGGAGTGGACGCAAGCACCACGGCGAACAGAATACCGGTTGATACGTGCATATTTTTACATTGGTGAAATGGCATTTGCAAAAAACCCCGCGCGAGTTCGCGCAGGGCTAACGATAATATGAATGGATGTGAGTGCTGTGCGCGCATGTGGAGTCGAACGTCCGTCAGACTCTCAACAGTCCGCGAAAACCCCGCGCCGCATAGTAGGATTGCGCGCCGTTGTGATACACAAAAACCGTGTCGTAACGGCGGTCGCCGAAAATTGCGCCGCCAAGCTTTCTGATGGCGGGCGGTGTCAGCAGCCAGCTTGAAGTCTTTGTGTCAAACTTTCCGAGCTTCTGCAGCTCCCGGTACTGACCTTCGTTCAAGAGCTCGATGCCCATCGCCTCCGCACTCTCAAGCGCGCTGCCGTCCGGCTTCGCCTCTTTTCTGGCCTCGAGCGCCTCACCGTCATAACACAAGCTTCTGCGGCCGGCGGGACTCTCGGCGGAACAGTCGCAAAAAACAATCTCGCCCGTCTTCTTGTCCAGCCCGATGACATCGGGTTCGCCGCCTGTTTGCTCCATCTCATCGAGCGAGCGCAGTTTGTCAGGCTGTGCGTCGAGCTTCGCCTGTATCTTCGACCATTCGAGACCTTTGTGCCGGCTCATGTGTCTCTCGAATCGCGCTTTCAACACACCGAGAAGTTCCTCACGGCGGTCGCGGGAAAGAGTTTTCTTCGTCGCTGCTTTAGGCATAGTTGGAATGAAAAGTGACAAGTTGACAAAAAGCTTCGAGCCAAAGAAGTCTTTGGCTCGAACTGCGGAAAACGGATTGTGGTGCCCGAGCTCGGATTCGAACCGAGATGCCTTGCGGCGCTACCCCCTCAAGATAGTGTGTCTACCAATTTCACCACTCGGGCCGGCATGTTATGCCGATATTGCCGCTAGCGCGATTGCGCTCACGGCTTCGGTAACTCTTAATTGCCGCCGGTTGTGGGCTGCTGATTGGCCGGAGTTGAATTCGGCTGAGCAGGAGTCGTGGCCGGAGTCGTTGTCCCCGTTTGCACCGGAGCAGTCTCCGTGGCTGTCGTCGGACTCACCTGTCCTCCGCCGGGAATGGACGGTACCGGACTCTGTATCGGCGAACTCTGCACCGCCTGCTGAGTCACCGACACCTGCGTGCTCGAAGGCCCGGAAATCAACGCCATTACCAAACAGTTGAGCAGGAATATTGTCGCTAATATCGTCGTGGCTTTCTGCAGAAAGTTCGCCGCCTGACGCCCGCCGAATACCGTGGACGAAGCCATGCCGCCCGCGACACCCGCGAGTCCGCCGCCCTTCGCGCTCTGCAGCAGTATCGAAACCACCAACAGCAGCGAAACGATGATTTGAAGTGCGATTAAGAGTCCGTAGATCATGACAAAACTTTGGAAATAGTGATTAGTAAAACTTACTAGACGACCCAGATGACTTACGCAAACCTAGGGTGACTGAACGGAGTCGATTGGAATTCGTCCACGTCCATCACATACTGTACACGTACCTTTGGCTCTGTTACATACTGGACAGTCACAAGAGCCACTACCACCGCAATGCGCACACGAAATACTCTTTACCTTAGAAGCGCGGGAGGACTCGTTTTCTCCCCCAATTCGGTCGACCACGTTGTTTCTCACACCCCAATTGTGTTTATCGGAATTAGACACTTCTTGGTACTACCTTACCAGTTCCTCCGCAGACTTTGCAAGGAACATCATCACGCTCGTGAATCTTGAAGATTATATGCGCATCATTGGGGTTATAGTTTGGATTCAAACCATTTGCTGTCCAACACGCGTCACAATTACAACTTCCAGTACCATGACAATGTTTGCAGTCAATGATATTGCTGCTCATATAGCGTCTCTATGCTTTTGGGTTGGTCTTTCTATTTTGGCCATAAGTTGTCGAGTAGTTATCTGGACAATTCGTGACAACAGTAGGCCTAAAGGCACGCAAAGTGCTATTTCTTCTTGTCTATTCGCTGATACTCTTTGAGTGTGACTTTCACGCCCTTCTGAATTTCATTGACGTGGCCTTCGATAGGCAGATTCTCAGGATTTTGACCAGAGTTATCGTGCATAAGTTTTCGAACCTGCCTTCCAACCCCGAAGGCGACTTCTTCGGCTTGTTGTTGTCCTGTTGCCCTTTCATTTCTCAATCGAGCTTTCGTCTGAGTAACGCGAAACAGGTTTCCAGCCAATTCCTCAAGTCCGAGGAAGTCATATAGATTATCGCTTGACGACAATCCTTTCATTTTCTTAAGCGCGTTTGTACTCTTATTATACATCCCGCGGTAGCCAGCGTCTTTGAACGAACCAAAATCCTCTACCCCTGACATCTTTGCCGCTGAAGTCATTTCCATTTCGCCAACCTTAAGATCAGCGCGTACTTGAGCGCGCTTAATTCGCTCGGCGTCTTGAAAGTGCTCCTTGATACTCGCGGCCAAAGCAGCAAAATGCGCTTGAGCGAGTGCCACTTCGTATTTACTTGAATCTGCCTTCATAGCAGTCAAGTAACATGCAAATCGACTTAATTTGAAATCTGGAGCGGGCTTCCCTGCAATTTCACGATCTAACGAAATGAAGTTCTCGTGAATTGCGATCTTCAGAGCAGCACAAATTGCAATAGCCTCTTGTACAACATTATAGAAACTATCGTATGAAGCGTAGCCAAGAAAACGTTGCAGATCACGGGCGTACCAGAACTTAATTCCGTTTTCTAAGCCCGCCTCTTCAAACTCATGTGCATAAAGGTCAAGCGCTTCCTGCACATCTTCTTGCTTGTTTTTCTTATCCATTGATTGTGCCTGCTTGGTATTGCTACGAGTGTACTACTCGCGTACATTCCCTGTGTAATTCTAAAAGACTGTCCACCTGCAAACTTGCTCCGCCGACTAACGCGCCGTCAATATCGGGCTGCGTCATCAGCTCGTAGCAGTTGTCCGGCTTTACACTGCCGCCGTAAAGAATCCTCGTCCGCATCGCGGCGTCAGCGTTCTTCTTGGACAGCAGCAAGCGCACGAACTTGTGAGCATCCTGGGCCTGCTGCGGTGTTGCAACGACTCCCGTACCGATTGCCCACACCGGCTCATAGGCGACCACCACTTTTTCAAGATCGGCCACTTCAACATCCTTCAAGCCCATCACGACTTGACGGCTCAAGACTTCCTCCAGTCGGCCGGCCTTGCGCTCATCTAATGTCTCCCCGATGCAAAAGATGGGAGTCAACCCGGCTTTCAAAGCCGCCGCGACTTTCCTGCCAATCAGTTCGTCTGTCTCACCGAATATCTGCCGCCGTTCGCTGTGACCAAGCACAACAAAGTTGCACCCCAGGTCCACCAGCATTTCCGGCGATACCTCGCCCGTGAAGGCACCGGAACTTTGAAAGTAACAATTTTGGGCTCCAAATGCAAGCTGGGAAGGGCTCTTACCACTCTCTTTACAAGCACTTGCAACCGCATGTAATGCGGTATTTGTCGGGAGCAAGACCGTTGGGACCGGACTGGAGGGGAGCTTGGCCGCATACTCCCGGACAAACTCGGCGGCTTCACCCGTGAGCTTGTTCATCTTCCAGTTAGCAGCAAGAAGTTTCGTTCTATTCATCTTCCGTTTTTCGCCGAGCGGCGATTAGGCGCAGCAGTTCCCCGCCGGAATATGTTTTTTATGCATTTGTCAATGCCGCTACGCCGGGAAGAATCTTGCCTTCGAGGAACTCGAGACTTGCACCGCCGCCGGTGGAAACATGCGATACCTTTTCCGCCAAGCCAAACTTCTCCATGGCCGCAGCACTGTCTCCGCCGCCGACAACCGTAATGGCCCCACCTTGTGTAGCCTGGACAAGAGCCTCGGCAACAGCTCTCGTGCCGGATGCAAATTCATCAATTTCAAAGACTCCCATCGGGCCGTTCCAAACAACTGTCTTGGCGTTCAGAATATGTTCGCTGTACAGTTTTTCGGTCGCCGTTCCGATGTCCGCCGCAAGTTTGTCCCCCGGTATCTTGTTGGACGGGGCAATCGTGGTGGACTCGCCTGACTTCAGCTCGGAGGCGACCCGGGAATCGGGAGGCAGGACCAATTTGGTCTTGGAGCCGGCAGCCTTCTTGACCAGTTCAAGCGCGAGGTCCATCTTGTCGGCTTCGAGGATGGATTCACCGATTTCGCCGCCCTGTGCCTTATAGAAGGTATAGGCCATACCGCCGCCGACCAGAATCGTGTCCACCTTGCCGATGAGGTTTTCGATGACGTCAATCTTGCCGGAAATTTTCGAGCCGCCGAGCACCGCCACAAACGGATGTTTCGGTTCGGCCAGTGCCTTGCCCAGATAGTCGAGTTCCTTTTGCATCAGGTAACCCGCCACACACGGCTTGATAAACTGCGTCACTCCTTCCGTCGAAGCGTGCGCGCGATGTGCCGAGCCGAACGCGTCGTTGACATACAAGTCCCCGAGCTTGGCAAGCTGTTTGGCGAATTCGGGATCGTTCTTTTCTTCTTCATTATAGAAGCGCAGGTTCTCCAGCAGAACAACCTGACCCGGCACCATGGCATTGACCACTTTCTCAACTTCTTCGCCGATGCAATCGGTGGCCATGGTCACGGGTTTGCCGAGCAGCTCCGCCAGCCGCACTGCGGCGGGAACGAGCGACATATCGGGATTCTTTTTGCCTTTCGGACGTCCCAGGTGGCTCATCAAAATCGCTTTGCCGCCGGACGAGATAATCTTCTTAATCGTGGGCAGCGACTCGCGAATCCGCGTGTCGTCGGTCACTTTGCCCTCGTCAAGCGGCACATTGAAATCCACGCGCACCAACACGCGCTTGCCGCTTAAGTCAACCTGGTCAATCGTTTTTTTGTTCATCTAAGGATGAAAATTGGAAGTAGGAAATGTGAAATCAGATCTATCTCAGTTATCTTTGCACGAGTAAGGCTAACCGTGTTTCCACCAACGCCTAATTCTCGTTACTATATACCAAACGAATCCTGCTAGAAATACAACTATACCAATTAAGACTCCAGCCCAGCCAGAGTCTTCCCGACGCGCTACAAAAGAACTCGCAACGACAATGATGCCTCCTAAGAGAATGGCAATCACAGACCACAGTTCATGCAGTTTGAGTCGCTTGCTCGTTTGTTCGACTGTTACAACGTCAGAGTTTGATCCCTCAAGTGAAGTCTTGCCCCTAGATATTGGATAACCACACTTTGGGCATGCCTTCGCTTGATCGCTTACCTCTCCTTTGCATTCCGGGCAAATAACTAATGCCATGGCCAAGTACTCCTTCTTCGCGGTGACATGCGCTACACATGCCCCGCAAATTTCGACAAGAAAATTACAGCGAGTCTTTTCCTATTCTCGCGGCGGCACCCGCTGCGGGTGCCCCGCTTCTGTCATCCTCTGTTAGGATCTATTCAAAGGAGGTTACAATGTTGTGCGTTTAAGATTCCGTGGAGCATAACGCGGGCGGATCGCCATCCGCCCCTACAATTGATTTACGACGCGCTTTGCATCACGACTTTGCTCGGGGGATTTTGCCCACGAAGTGCTTGACAAGCACGATCGTGGGCGCTACACTCTGATTCTTTGCGCTTTGACATTGTGCAGTTAGCGACAAGATCCTTCACTTCGTTCAGGATGACAAGACGTAAAGAACTTTCGTCAGCGGGGTACATGAAGACATGTGCCGCCGCGTTCAAAATTGTGACACACGTAAACCCCAAGCTTCGCCGCGGCAGGTGTCTTCACCTGCCCGGCTACCGAGATTTCTAGGGAGCAGAAGGAACAATCAATGAGATGATGCTCGCTTTATCCTGAAAATAGAATGCGCGCTTGACCACTCATAGTCCGTCTGTGTTGCCACGAGCCCGGCCTTTACCGGGTTTTCATGCATATAGCGCAAGCGTATTTGTACCGCTTTCGGACCGGGCAAAGGAACATCGTCAAATCTGCGTCGCCAGAGATTACCTTGCGGATAACCGTTTGGAAGACAACGGAACGCTGATTTCATTTTGAAATCGCGCATGAAATCTGAAACTGAATCCGCGTCGTCGTGTCGGATAAGAACGGCGTGGATATGATCCGGCATCAATACAAAACCAGCACACACCAGATTAGCTTTAGCTCTGCACTCTTCGAAAGTCTCCAATATACTCTGGCACAAGCTCTCTTCGACAAACCATGAACCACGAATTTGTGTAACGGTTGTTACGAAATGGCGGCTACCGGGTAAGTCATACTTTGCGTGGCGTCGGAGCAGAACTCCCCCTTTACATCTCGGTTAGCGGGGCAGGTGAAGACACCTGCCGCCGCGAGCTTGGGGTTCTCGGTTGGCTTGGGAATTGAAGACACCTGCCGTCGTGAATCAGATTGTTGAGTCCCGCTATTCCTCATCCCCATCAAAAATCTCATCAAGCTGATTCTCAATCAGCGTGATGCGCTTGACGATGTCCTTGACGGCATTTTCGATGCGCGCCAAAGCTTCCATCACTTCAGCGTTGCCGCCTGCTGCGGCGCGCGGAGGACGATCCCCGAAATCACGGCGCGGCGGACGATCGCTCCACTCGCGCTTCGGACCTGCACTGCGGCCACGCGGACCGTCCCCAAACTCACGGCGCGGCGGACGGTCACTCCACTCTCTCTTCGGTCCGCGAGCCGGACGGTCGTCATCAAATCGCTTGCGCGGCGGCGGACGATCATCGCTGTCGTAGCGCTTGCGCGGTGGACGGTCTTCTCCGTCCCCGCGTGTGCGCGAACGCGGCGGTCTGTCATCGTCCCACTTCGGCTTGCCTGCCGCGCGCGGCGGCTTCGGTTTCACGTGCTTCTTCTCTTTGTCTTTCAAACGATAGCGGGCGGGCTTTTCAGCAGACACCTTGTGCTCCAATTCGGGAAATGTTGAGCGGCTCGAAATGTAAGCGCAGCCCCTGCTTCACGAGCCTGAAGCACTGCGTGACGATAAAAGGCATCGTCAGCCAGGTCTATCCTTAAAGTCCTTTGACGCGCGCGCCCTTGATGCTCACCATAATCGGAAGCTGCGGACAGGCGTGACCTTCCTCTTCGCCTTCGTGCTTCTCTTCAACATAGCCCGGAGCGTTCGGGTCAAAGGTCAGCACACCCTGCAACTCAATCTGCTTGCCGAGAGTCTCCTGAGGAAAGGTCACCACGTCACCAAAGCTCTTGCACAAAATTTTCGAATGATCCTTCTGCTCGATTTCCACCCAGCAGCCCGCGTGCTTGCACATATCCGTGACTGTGCCGCTGATCAATACTTCCTTATCCACATATGCGGCCGGATCCGCATTGAGTTCGGCAATCTTCGCGGGTCTTTTCAAAGTCGGCTCTTCACCGAACGTCTGCATTTTCTTCGCGGAGGAACAGGAGATCGCGAACATTGCCGCAATCATGAGAGTCAATAAAGTCTTCGTTTTCATCTTGGATTAATTTTGTTTTTTTGGGGTATCAATTATCTTGCAAGTCAAACGGTTCAGGATCTATCTTGCGCTGCTTGAGAAACCGGCGCAAGTCAATTTTGATCAGCGAAAACAGCTTGGCCACGATGAACGCGTCATCCAGCCAGCCGAAAAACAGAAAAAAGTCGGGAATCAAATCAAACGGCAGCAGCACATAGAGCAGTATGGCGACGATGGCGATAATGGTTCCCCACGGCGTTTTCGCCTTGCCGCGCAGAAACTCGCCTATCATGCTCCGCCACAGCGAAAAACGGCGAATCAAATACTGCCAGCCGAGTTTCGTCTTCGGCAATATCGCAAACCACGCGAAGAGCGCCCCCGCCCATGAACGGCTTTTCGGTCGTGCCACTACGCCTGCGGCTTGTCGTCGTCCAGAGGTTTGCCTTCCGAACTCAAGCCGTAGTCGGCGAGATTCAGGTTGCGATGCGCCGCGTAGCGCTTGAGGTCAATGCGTATCAGCGATATGCACAAGGCGATGACCAGCGCGTCATCGGCAAATCCAAGCGCGGGTATGAAATCAGGCACCACGTCTATCGGCGAAATCAAATACAACAGCGTCGCCGTAATCGAGGCCACGGTCGCCCACGGAATATCAAACTCCTTCTTCACGCTGTCGCGCAGCATCTCCCACAAAAGCTTCGCCTGCTTGCCGAGTTTGACAACGTAACCCTTGCCGGAATTCAAAAGCTTTTGAATTCCCGACTCGGCTTTGTCCACGGCCTTTTCAACGTCTTCCTTGGTGACCGTGTTCTTCTTCTCTTCAAACCACTTGCCGGTCTTGTCGGCGACTTTCTCGAAGGCCGCGTGTGTTTCGTTGGTCACGCTGCCCCAAAGCTTCGTGACGGAAGACTTCGCTTCTTCGAAATTTTCTTTGAGATCGGATTTCTTTTCAGTGTCGCTCATGTTGTTCATCCTTTACCGTTGATTGTCATTCCCGAACACACAAAGCGCCCGCGTCAGCGCAAAAACGTGCGCAACACGCACTTACTTGCCCATCAACGCGAGCAGATCAACGCATCTCATCGAGTAGCCCCACTCGTTGTCGTACCAGCCGAAAATTTTCACCATCCTGTCGCCCATAACCATCGTGGACTTGGCGTCGAAGATACACGAATGCGGATTGCCGATGATGTCCACCGATACGAGTTCCTCTTCAGTGTATTGAAGCACGCCCTTCATCGGGCCTTCCGCAGCGGCTTTGAATGCCGCGTTCACGCTTTCAATCGTGACGGGCTTCGACGTCACCGCGACCAAGTCGGTAATCGAACCGGTCGGAGTCGGAACGCGCAGCGAAGTGCCGTCAATTTTGCCCTTCAGCTCCTTGATAATTTTGCCCACCGTCTTGGCGGCGCCGGTCGTCGTCGGAATGATGCTGACTGCCGCAGAGCGCGCGCGGCGTAAATCGCTGTGAGGTGCGTCGAGAATGTTCTGATCGTTCGTGTAACTGTGTATCGTCGTCATAAAGGCATTCTCGATACCAAAGCTGTCGAGCAGCACTTTCGCCATCGGCGCGACGCAGTTTGTCGTGCAGCTCGCGTTGGACACGAGTTTGTGCTCCGGTTTCAGCGTGTGCTCGTTGATGCCCAGGACAATCGTCGCGTCTATTTCGTCCTTCGACGGAACGGTCAGCAGAACCTTCTTCGCTCCCGCGTCAATATGCTGCTGAATGCCTGCGCGGTCACGGAATGACTTGGCTCCGGTGGATTCCACCACGATGTCGGTCTTGTTGTCCGCCCAGTTCAATTTCTTCGGGTCCTTCTCCGCAGTCACTTCGATGTGATTCTTGCCGACTTGCAGACCCGTTGCCGTTACCTCGACCTTCTCGCCGAACTTGCCCTGCGTCGAATCATATTTCAACAGATGCGCCAGCGTCTTGGCATCCGTCAAGTCGTTGATGGCGACCACTTCAAAGCGCGGGTCGTTGTAAATCCCGCGAAACACTAAACGGCCGATACGGCCGAATCCGTTAATTGCTATGCGAATAGGCATGATAGGGTTCCAAAATAGGAAATAGGAAATAAGTAAATAGAAATGTCGGAATTGTTTGCGCAGGCGATAGCGCAACGTGGGTCACTTCTTGAAGTGGCTACCCAAAGAATATCTCCGCAATCTCGTACATGCGGTCGTCCACGAAACGCGTTTTGCCCTTCATCTCGGAGAGCGGAACAGGGTTGATGTGCCCGTCTCGCAGCGCCATGAAGTGCCCCCACAAACCGGTCGAGGCGGCCTCGACGGCATGCACTCCCATTTGCGTGGCCAGCAATCTGTCCTCCGCCACCGGAGTACCGCTGCGCTGCACATGACCAAGCGCCGTCACGCGTGTGGAAATGCCGGTGCGTTTCTCGATTTCGCGCGCAAACACATAACCCACTCCTCCATAAACCGGACGGCCAAAGTCATCCGTCTGCCCCGCCGTAATTATCCCTTCCCCTTCGGCAACGGCGCCTTCCGCCACCACCACAATGGAGAAGCGCTTGACTTCGTGACGCGTGACCAGTTGACGGCAGACCTTGTCCCAATTGAAGGGGCGCTCGGGTATCAGAATCAAGTCCGCGCCGCCCGCAATACCCGCCGTCACCGCAATCCAGCCCGAATTACGACCCATCGTTTCGATAATCATGATGCGGTGGTGGGACTCCGCCGTGGCGTGCAAACTGTCTATCGCGTTCGTTACCGTTTGAACTGCGGTATAGAACCCGAAAGTTGCATCGGTTCCCGCAATATCATTGTCAATCGTCTTGGGAATGCCGATGATTTTCGCGCCGTGCTTCGAGAGCTCGTAGCCTGCCGAAAGGCTGCCGTCGCCGCCGATGACAATGATACCGTCAAGGCGATGCAGCGAGATATTCTCCAAGCAATGCGCCAAAGTGTCGGGGTCGTGGACAGGATTGAAACGCGAAGTGCCAAGGATGGTTCCGCCCCGGGCGAGGATACCCGCAACGGATTTCGGAGGCAGGGGGATGATGTCGCCGTCGTGGAGGCCTTTCCAGCCATTTCGGATACCGACGGTTTCATAACCGAAGCGATTATTGGCGGTGCGGACGACCGCCCGGATGGCAGCATTGAGACCGGGACAGTCTCCGCCGCTGGTAAGTAAGCCTAATTTCATATATAATAACAGTTCAGGATAGCATTGAATGTAGAATTTACGGCTCTTTCGGGGGATAGTCAAGGCGACAGTTTTTCCCCCGGCAGAACGGAAAACGACGACCTCCCGGGTCGTCGCCAATCAATAATTATATTTGTTTCCTTAAATCGGACCTTGCCGCGGAGGCAAGTCAGGTTTGCGGCCAATCGGGAATTTCACCGTAAAGGTCGTCCCATGCCCCTCTTCAGACTCCACGTCAATCGAAGCTCCATAGCGAGCCAGTATCGAGCGTGATGAACTCAATCCCAATCCCGTCCCCGTCGGTGCTCCCTCTTCCGCCTCGTGCTGCTTGGGTTTGGTCGTGAAAAACGGCTCGAAGATGCGCGACTTAATCTCTGGGCTGATTCCGCAGCCCGTATCCGCCACCTGCAGCACCAGGTAGCGCTCCTGCACGTAAGCCTTGACGGTCAACTGTCTCTTCGGCGCGTTATACATCGCGTCAATGGCATTGCGAACAAGATTGCCCACCACCTGCGACAAGTCGAGATAAAGTCCGTAAATCGTCGGCAAATCGTCGGCGATCAGCAGATTCCGCGTAATCTGATGTTTGAAAAACAGATTGCCCTCAAGAAAACGCAGCTCCGTGTCTATCACTTCCCGGATGTCAAGCTCCCGCGGCTCCACTTCCTGCTCGTTGCGCGACTTGTGCAGCAGGTTGGCTATCAAATCGCGCATCACCGTCGCCTGCTTGCGCATCTGCTCGATTTCCGCCGTCGCAGTACCGCGGATTTTCATGACGTCACAAAGTCCCAATATTCCTGTCAACGGACCGTTGAGATTGTGCGCGATGCCGGCCACCAGCATTCCGAATTCGGCCAGCTTCGATTCGCGAATCAGCTCCAGTTCCAGATAGTGATTCTGCTTCTCCATCATCGCCTGCTCGGTGATATCCTTGCACATCAGCATCACCTGACTTGGCTTGCCCGTCTCAAACAAAAAACTTCTGGTCACAAGGAACATCCGGCCGTCATTCGAATCAAGCTTCAGAGTCTTGCCGCCGTAGGCCGAAGTCAACCCCTGCAAGTCGGTGTGATCCTCCTTGGAAAACTCCTTCAGCCAGCGATGACAGATGACGGGCAGCTCATAGCTCTCGAAATATGTCTCCATCGTCGGATTGACATACACGATATCCCCGCCGACATTCAGCAGCACCAATCCGTCCCGCATCGCTCGAATAAACATGTGCAGGCGGTCTCGCTCCACCCGCAAATAGCGCTCTGAAAGCGCGCGCTCACCGACATCACGACCCACCAAAAGAGCAAACTCGCCGCCTCCGGAGTCGGAGCGGCGAGCCGTGAATTCTATCAGGCGCGGAGTCTGTCCGGGAGTGGCCGGAGTTACCTCCACCACATGCACTCCGCCTGCGCCCGCATCCTCGTAAAGCGTGCGCACAATCTTTCTCTCGCTCTCGGGAAACAGCTGCAGTATCGGCACGTCGAGCAGCTCCTCGCGGCTGCGTCCCGACCACTCGCAAAACTTCTTGCTCACCTCGACAATCTCGCCCCGCTCCGTGTGAACCACTATCAGAGCGTCCGGCCCTTCCAGCAAAAGGTCCAGCAGTTCCGGCGGCTGGTCGGCAACTGAGATTTCCTCTTTGGCCTTCCCGTTCTTCCCCAAAAATCCGTAAATTAGACCGGCCAGTCCCCGTGCTCGCTTCGCACTGTCCGAGGCAGCCGCAGCCGCTGGTACGGAGTTCTCCTCTGCAGGCTCCATATATGTCTCGGACGGCTTGACGCCGATCGTCTTGGGGTCAGGGGTCATTCAATGGTCCAAAATGGCAGACTTTGCCGACAGAAACGGGGCTTTTGCCCCACCCTTTTCGGCCAGCAAATCTGAAGTCGTGAAAACAATAAGTTACGTGTCCGGTGTGCGAGACCCTACATCGCAATTGCTATAAGGGCAAGAGTAGTGCCAGTTGCTGTTTATCTACATCTACCATTCTGCCGCAGACTTTGTCCCTTTTGTGACTTCTTCAAGAAAGTCCCACGGCAGGGAGATTTGGCCAAAATCTCAAAACTCCTGCTATCAGAATTATCGGCTACTTTAGTGCGCGAAAGAAGTTTCGCCTCTGGACCCTTAATCTCTGTTTATTTTGGAGGCGGAACGCCGTCGCTGCATCCGCCCGAACAAATTGAGAGGCTGCTGAACGCTGTTTCGCAAGTGGGAGATGTTCATTCGGTGGAAGTCACCCTCGAAGCCAATCCCGGTACTCTCTCCTTCGATGCGCTTTCGCAACTGCGGCAGGCAGGAATTAACCGGCTGTCTTTGGGCTGTCAGTCGTTTTCGGACCGAAAACTCCATTTGCTCTATCGTGACCACACGGCGAATGAGACCCGTGAGACGGTCAAAAATGCCCGCATGGCAGGATTCACGAATATTTCCATGGACCTTATCTTCGGATTGCCCGGCGAGTCGGAGGATGAATGGCGAAACGATATCGATATGCTGCTCGCTTGCAAGCCCGACCATGTCTCGCTCTACAATCTCGAATATCATGAGAAAACCCCCTATGGCCGCTGGCTGACGCAAGGTGTTCTGGAACCGCTGGCCGAGGATTTTGAAGCCGAACTCTATTTGCTTACGCACGACACGCTCGAGCGCGAGGGCTATGAACACTATGAAGTGTCCAACTTCGCGCGCGACGGTTTTCGTTCTGTTCACAATCAGGTCTATTGGGAGGGCAAACCCTATCTGGGCATCGGACCGTCAGCCCATTCCTTCGACGGTGTGGCGCGGCGATTTGCCAACGTGGCGGATTTGCACGACTACGAGCGGCGCGTGACCGCAGGCGAATCGCCTGTCGAGAGGGAGTGGCTGAACAGCGAACGCGAGCAGTGGGAGGAGTGGATTTCAGTGCGGCTCAGACGGAAGGAAGGAATTGACTGGGCTGACTGCCACGACACCTGGGGAGGAATGCGCGCACGTGGCTTATGGGCGGCTGCGACCGCCTTGCCGGTCCATTTGCGTGAGGTGACCGAAAGCGTGTTCCGGCTTTCGCCGGAAGGCTGGTTTGTGGAAAACGAGGTGCTGGTAAATCTATACGAGAAGGTATGAGGTGTGGAATCTGTCTGTTCTGATTTCAGGACTTCAGGCTATTGGAGAAATTTTTGCTCCTGATGCGTAATAGAGTTAGGAACGCCTGGTTTAACTAAAGGGAATTTGTTATGCAAGTTCATGTCAATACTGACCGTAATATTGAGGGTCGCGAAGGCCTGATCAGATATGTGCAAAGCAAGGTGGAGGGCGACTTACGCCACTTTACGCAGCAGATTACGAGGGTGGAGGTGCATCTCGGGGAAGAGAACAGCCGCAAAAACGGAAACAGCGACAAACGCTGCGTGATGGAAGCGCGGCTGGAAGGGCTCAAACCGGTGGCCGTGTCGCATAACGCCGAATCCCTGCACCTTGCCATTGACGGCGCGGGTGAAAAGCTGGTCAGAGTGATTGACAGTACGCTGGGAAAGATTCGGGACAAAAAGGTGCCGGCCAAGTAAGCGCGAGGTATCCGCCCCTCGGGCGGCAACAGAAACAGTGAAAAGTAAAGCGGGAAGTCGTCCTATTTCAACAGGACGACTTTCTTTGTTTCGGCGGGTTGTAGAGGCCGTTGCCAATGAACCGGCGCTTCACAATAAGTTCAAAACAATCCCAATTGCCCGGGCTCAGCCGCCTCTTCTTTCTTCATCGCGCGTATGTTCATGCCGAGTTTCCGGCACGTAAGCTCGAATAAGGATTCAATCATGTTCCACTTCTCGCCTTCACCGACCATGCGGTCTCCGAAATTTGAGTTGTAAAGTTTGCCGCCCCGCATGGACTTGATGTTGTTCACCACACGCTCGTACCGAAGCGGAAACTTCTCCTGCAGTTTCGGAATGAACACGTCCTTCACTTCCGCCGGAAGCCTTAACATGATTTTGAACGCACGCCGCGCCCCCGCTTCGTAGGCACGCTCAAGTATCTCGACGATCTGATCATCGTTCAAGCCCGGAATAATCGGTGCCACTCCGACTGTCGTCGGAATGCCCGCCTCCGAGAGTATTTTCAGCGCGCGGAACCGCGTGGACGGCCGCGCCGTCGCGGGTTCAAGCTTCGCGGACATACTGTCATCGGCAAACGCAATTGAAATGCCCGCGCCCGTGCGCGGCGCGACGCTGTGAAGTCTCGCGATTAGCTCCACATCCCGCACGATTAACGCGCCCTTCGTGATGATTCCGACCGGATTCCTGAAATCAACACAGGCTTCGAGACATTGTTTCGTTATCTCATACTGCGATTCAAGCGGCTGATAACAATCCGTAATGCCCGAGAATGTTATCAGCTCCTGCTTCCATGTGCGCTTGCACAACGTTGCCCGCAGCACCTTCGCCGCGTTAATCTTCACCACTATCTTGCGCTCAAAATCCGTGCCCGCTCCCCAATCGAGATATTGATGAAACGGACGGGCATAACAATAGGCGCACGAGTGCATGCAGCCGCGATACGGATTCACGCTCCATTCCACGCCCAAATCAGGACTGGTGATCCGCGTGACAATACTCTTCACCTGCTCAATGTATATTTCGAGCTTGGCCGGAGGAGGTGCGTCTATCCATTCCAGCCACTGCGAGTGATAGGGATTCGGCGGATTGTTGATGCGCCGGATATTCTGAGCTTCGACCGGATTCATTAGCTGTTACCTGTTGAACTAATGTGCAAAAGATATGGATAAATCACCCCAAATGCAAGACCTCCCACTCAACTTTCCGGTTGAATCGGTGTCCAAGAGAGTGTATATTAACCAATTATCCCTTTGGAAGCTCTCCAAAGCTAAACAACTAACTTTTCTGGAGTTAAAATGAGAACTCTGTGGATTCTTGCGCTGGCAATGCTGAGTGTAACCTTTGTGGCCTGCTCGGGCAAGAAGAAGGTCTCGAGGATCGATGTCGAGGAAACTTTGGATTTGTCCGGCGAATGGAACGATACCGACAGCCGCCTTGTGGCCGATGAAATGATTAACGATGCCCTCGAACAGCGCTGGCTGGCCAATTTCCTGCGCGACAAGGGCAACAACCCCGCCGTTATTGTCGGTGCCATTCGCAACCTTTCCGATGAGCATATCGCCACCGGTACCTTCGTCGGCGATATCGAGCGCGCCTTTGTCAATTCCGGCAATGTCCGCGTCGTGGCAAGCTCCGATGAGCGCGGCGGCGTGCGCGAAGAGCGCGAAGACCAGCAGGCCAATGCATCCATTGAAACGATGAAGGAATTCGGTCTCGAACTTGGCGCCGACTTCATGCTCATGGGCGAGATCAACAAGATCGTCGATCAGGAAGGCAAGGAAAAGGTCGCGTTCTATCAGGTTGATCTGTCGCTGACCGACATTCAGTCGAACGAGAAGGTGTGGCTCGGTCAGAAGAAGATTAAAAAGTATATCGCGCGCAAGAACTACAAGCCGTAAGCTCCATGTCAAAGCACATCATGCGGGGCACCCTTGTCGGGTGCCACCGTGTTTTTATGGTCGTCCTGCTCGCGCTGCTGCTCTTCGGCTGCGCGGGCAAGCGCACCCTGCTGATGGAACAGGTGCGCACCGATCTGCGGCAGCTCTCCACCGAGCGTGCGCTGGCTGCCTACGAAAAAGCCGTCAAAAAAAATACCCAGCGGGTTGACGAGCTGCTCAATCTCGGTTTGCTTGCCCTTGAAGCCGGACAGCACGACAAAGCCTTGAAAGCTTTCAAAGACGCCGACCGATTGGCCGAAGAGCGGTTGACCCGCAGCATTTCTCGCGAACTCTCCTCCCTCACCACCTCCGACCGCGTGCGCGCCTATCAGGGCACCGTCTATGACCGCGCCATGCTCCACTACTATCAAGCGCTGGCCTATCTGATGAAAGGCCAACCCGAAGCCGCCACCGTGGAAGGACGCAGAATCGCAAGCTATCTCGAAGTCAACGCCCGCGAGTCGAAACACACCTACAAGGACGACCCCTTTCTCCAATGGTTTGCGGGTGTCATGTATGAAGCCTACGGCCAGCACAATGACGCCTGGATTGCCTACAAGAATGCCGCCAGGCTTTATCCGTTCTACGGCATGGACGAGCCCGGCTATCTCTGCCGCGCCGAATATGCCGCGTTGAAGCGAGTCGGAGCAAGCGAATTCGAGGCCGCGCTGCTCGAAGAGTGTCCCGGTGTGGACAAAGAGCACAATCCCGATTGGGGACGGGTGGTTATCCTCTGCGAAGCGGGAATTGCACCGCAAATTCGTGAAGACAATGTCATGTTTCCCATCATGAAATATGACCGGCGCACGTGGGACAATGACGACGAGCGTGAGCGCTACGCCTACGACGTCTATGGCCGGCGGCATGATTTCTATTACGAAGAGAGCGAACTCGATTACTTCGTCCGCGTGGCACTGCCCTACTATCCCGATGACTACTCCGGGACGTCCGTGTATGAAGTCGCCGTGCGCGGTCAGGGAATTGACAAACTCGCGGAACTTGCCGTGCCGGTCGGGAGTATTCTCAAGCAAGACCTGTCCGACCGTCAGCCCGCAATTGCCGCCCGCGCAATCACCCGTGCCATCATCAAATACGCCGCCTCCAAGGCTGCTGAAGAAGCCGGAAATAAGGAAGACAAGACTCTCGGTAGGATTCTCGGCATGGGAGTCAATCTGCTGGGCGCCGCCACCGAAGCCGCAGACACCCGCTCATGGGAAACTCTCCCCGACAAAATCTATGTCGCCGATTTTCAATTGCCGCCCGGCGAGCATAAGCTAAGCCTTGAATTCAAGTATCAAGACGGAACAATGACTCAAGACTTTGATGTCGCCGTTGGCGCAGGCGAGTTGAAGGTGCTGAGAGCCAGGTGCTGGAGATAATCCGCGCGAAACGTGGGCAACTTGGCGCTGACGCGAAATCAACTTGACAGTTAGTCCACCTTCATGCGGCAGAACGCATTCCGCCCCTGCACTCCGAAATGACAACCCATTCCATTGACACCAAGGACCTCGGCTGCGGAGATTTGATTATGGCTTTGATGAAGGCTATGCAGCAGGTTCCCGCCGGAGAAATTCTCGATTTGCGCGCCGAGGACTCCGGCGCACGCGAAGATATTCCCAGTTGGTGCAACATGACCGGACATAAACTTCTCGCCGCACAAACCGGCGAAGACGGACATCACTACATCATCCAAAAAAAGGAGAGCTAATGGCAAAATTCATGGTGAGCTGCACTCACGCCAAGGACAACACCGACAAGGCCACCGTCGCGTTCGTTGTCGCAAATGCATCCGTGGCCTCGGGGCAGGACACCGTCGTGTTCCTCTCGATTGAAGGAGTCAGACTGTCCCAGCCCGGGTACGCGGACGATATTCACGAAGAGGGATTTGCGCCGCTGAAGGAATTGATGACCAACTACATCGCTGCGGGCGGACAAATCTGGGTCTGCAGCCCGTGCTTCAAAAAGCGCGCTCTCAACGAAAACACTCTCACCGGCAATACGACCATTGTCGGCGGAGCCAAAGTCGTCGAGTTCCTTACGACCGGCGGCACAAGTATTAGCTACTGAGAAACCCCCGTTAGCCCGGAGGGCTTCACCAAAGCCGCATGAACGGAATCTTCTTGAAGTGCGGCTTTATAATAGATTCTATTTTTCAAGTTTATTTTTTGTATGAGCACCGAAGACCTGACACAACTCGAACAGCCCATTGCCACGCCGCACGTCTGCGACGGGGGAAATCTCGATTGCGGCTCCGGTTTGCTGCTGGTGATTCGCAAGGCGATGGACGTTGTTCCGCAGGGGGATGTGCTGGAAATTCGTTCCACTGAGTTTTCGGTCTGCAATGATTTGCCCGCATGGTGCCGCATGACGGAAAATCCCTACTTGGGCTGGAAGGAAGGCGAAACCACCAACAGTTTTTTTGTGCGGCGCGGCGGCAAGATTGAAGACGTGCAGGCTGAGCTTGAAAAGGCTCGCAACTACAGATTTCAAACGCGCATCCGCTGGAAAGGCGATTCCACCGCCACGGTTTACGCGCGCAACCACAGTTTTTCTCTCGGACAGCCGGCAAGCTTTGATGTGCAGGACGTTGCACCAAGCGCGCTGGAATATCTGCTCGGTTCACTCGGCGGATGTCTCGTCATGGGACTGCAAATTCACGCCTCACGCAAAGGCGTGAAGATTGAACAAATCGAACTCGCGCTCAACGCCAAGCCCGATAACCTGCTCGTGTTCTTGGGACTCGAAGAAGACGGTCATGCGGGACTCGCCGAAATCTCCGGTACAGCCTATGTGGAAAGCGACGCGCCTCTGTCGCGCATTCGCGAGCTGTGGGAACACACGCTGCGCGTCTCGCCTGTGACCAACACCCTGCTGCGCGGCGCAAAACTCAATTTACAGGTGCACTCGCTTGACTGATTATTCCTTGCCGAGTTTGCCGACCACCGTTGTCGGAAGTCTGCCGCGACCGGAGGCGATGCGCGAAGCGCTCAAGAATCGGCGCAAAGGCAGAATTTCCGATTCGGTGTTTCTGAAAGTCGCCGATGACTCCGTAAAGGCCGCCGTGGCTCTGCAGGAGCGCGCCGGTATTGACGTGATTTCCGACGGCGAGATGCGGCGCGAGAATTTCTATTCCTTTATCGCCGAATGCGTGGACGGCATCAAGCTGCTCTCGCTCGCGGATTTGCTCGACTACGTGGAAGACAAGGCCGCCTTCGAAAGACTCCTGCAATCGCTTGACGTGCCCGCGTTTGCCATTCACAATCCGGTTGTCGAAGGCAAGATAAACGTAAAGAAACCGCTCGCGCTGGAGGAATTCAATTATGTGCGCGGGTTGACCGATAAACCTGTTAAAGTTGCGCTGCCGGGACCGTACCTGTTGACCCGCTCGATGTGGGTGAAGAGCTTGTCGCACGACACCTATCCGACCAAAGAGAGTTTGGGTGCCGATGTTGTCACCATGCTGCGCGACGAGCTGATTTCCTTGCGCGATGCGGGCTGTTTCTTCGTGCAGTTTGATGAACCGGTGTTGTCGGAAGTCGCCTTTGCCGGTCCA
Organism: bacterium; assembly: GCA_013360195.1. NCBI lineage: Bacteria > bacterium. The sequence goes on along the minus strand of JABWCQ010000022.1, from coordinate 7,441 downwards.
CACGCGACGCATACGTTTATGTGCGCGGCGCTCTCTGAAAAAGCATCGCCGGAGCAGGAGCTGGAGTTCGCCGTCCAACTCATCAATCAGGTTGTGCAGGGCGTGAACGGCATCAAAACCGGCCTGCATGTCTGCCGCGGAAATTGGAGCCGCAATGACGATGTGCTCCTCGCCGGCGCCTATGACCCGCTGATTCCCTATTTTGCGAAAATGAAAGTGAATCAGCTCGTTCTCGAATTCGCTACCGACCGCGCCGGTCCCGTCGAGAGTCTCTTGAAACTTCCGGACGAAAAAGAGATTGGCCTTGGGGTCATGAATCCGCGCACGAGTGAACTTGAGAGTCCGGCGTTCGTAAAAGCGAAAGTGTCTCCATTGCTTTCGAAGCGCGCACCCAATTCCATCTTTTTGAATCCCGATTGCGGGTTCGGCACCTTCTCAGACCGTCCCGTCAACGATTGGGAAACCGCAGAGAAGAAACTCGCCGCGCTGAGTCAGGCGGCGAAAAGTTTGCGATAGTTCAGCACTTTACCTCCGTTAATCCCCCGCTGAACCGGGGGCAATATCTATCATCATGAAATTCTCCACACTGTGCCTGCATGCGGGAGTGACTCCCGACCCCACGAACGGCGCCATCATGACGCCCATTTATCAGACGTCAACCTATGTGCAGCCGGAACTCGGCAAGCATCTCGGCTACGAGTATTCGCGCACCGATAATCCCACCCGCGCCGCGCTGCAGGAATCCATCGCCGCCCTCGAAGGAGGAAAATACGGTCTGTGCTTTTCCAGCGGCATGGGCGCCATTGATTGCGTGATTGCCACGCTTTCCTCCGGTGACCATGTGCTCTCCGGTGACGATGTGTACGGCGGCACCTTTCGTATCTTCAAGTATGTGCGCGAAAGACAGGGCATCGCTTCCGATTTCATTGACATGACCAATCTCGAGTTGGTCGAAAAGAGCATCACGCCCAAGACCAGGTGGATTTGGCTTGAGACTCCCACCAATCCTCTCTTGAAGCTTGTGGACATCGCGGCCATTGTCAAAATCGCGCACGCCAAGGGCGTCAAAGTCGCCGTGGACAATACCTTTGCAACGCCATACTTCCAGCGGCCGCTTGCGCTCGGTGCCGACCTCGTCATGCACAGCGTCACCAAATATCTCAACGGCCACAGCGATGTCGTGATGGGCTCCATTGTCACCAGCGATGAAGAGCTCTACACCAAACTCAAATATATCCAAAACGCCTGCGGTGCGGTGCCCGGCCCGATGGATTGCTTCCTCACTCTGCGCGGTATCAAAACTCTCGCCGTGCGCATGGAGCGTCATCAAGCCAATGCTGCAATTCTCGCCAAAGACCTCGAAACAAATCCTCATGTCAACTGGGTGCGTTTCCCGGGTTTGAAATCACATCCGCAGCAGGAACTCGCCATGCGCCAAATGAGCGGATTCGCGGGCATGATTAGTCTTGAGCTCAAGGGCGGCTTGGAAGCCGCGCGCAAATTCGTCAGCGGTCTGCATCTCTTCGCTCTTGCCGAATCCCTCGGAGGTGTCGAGTCCCTCTGTGACCATCCCGCTATCATGACCCATGCCACCATTCCGAGAGACCTGCGGGAAAAGTTGGGCGTCACCGATGGGCTCATCCGGTTGTCCGTTGGGCTCGAAGATGTCGATGACCTGCGACAGGACTTGCAGAACGGCTTCGCAAAGCTGTAACTCCGCTTCAAGAATTCTTAGAGCGCGCGGTTTGTAGGACATTCCGCGCGTTTTTTTCTCGTCTGGTCTGGGCTTTGCTCTGAGTTCAGTCGCAGAAATCAGTGTCGAATCGTTTCTGGCTGACTATTAATCACAATGGTGTACAAATGCACCGACGCGATTCACACATTCGTTGAAAGCAGGAGCACCGGGTCAGAAATTCATGAACGCCGAAGTTGCATTGATAGGATTCCCGCGGCTGCAAGAGCAGATCGCCGCTCGCGTGCTCGGCTTAATTGACTTGCGCGTCGAAAAGGTAACCTATGACCAGGCGGCCGCGAAACTCGAAAACTTCAGACTCGCTCTCTATTTCTGGCCTGACGGCGTCGAAACGGCAGTTCAACGAATTCGCTCTCTGCGCGCACAAACAAATACTCCCGTGCTGATTGTCGCAACTCGCGCCGGACAGTATGCTGCGCAAAAGTCTATGGGTGAGGATGTGGAGGACATCCTCACCATGCCGCTGCAGGCTGAAGATGTCGCCAGAAAACTCGCCAGATTCGCCGGCAGCGTCACCCCCAAAGATGCAGTGTCTCTCGATGCCGGATTCATTAATCCCTTTGTCTCAGGCACCGTGGACACGATGTTAAATCTCGCCGGAATGCATTGCCAACGAACTGGTCTGAGGCTCGCCGACAACGAGCAAATCGACGGCGGATACTCCGGCACTATCGAACTCTCCGGAAACACCGACGGCTTCGTTTCCGTCGTTTTCTCAAAGGACCTTGCCTACACCGTGTCCGGAAAAGTCCACAAATCCGACAGCGCAAGCTTGTCAGAAGATCAGATCTGCTCGGGGCTGAGTGAGTTCATGAATCTCGTCGCTGGTGCGGCCAAAGCCGAGCTCAATGACTCCCGGCAATCCTTCTCAATGTCTACGCCGCAAGTCACCTGCGGATGTGTCAACACAACCGTCCTCTCCAACGGGACTCCCTTGTTCGTCATTGAATTCGCCGCCGACGGTGAACCCTTCACCATGCTCGTCTGTCTTCGCGATAAGTCCGCGTAACCGCTTCTCACTGGATGTTTCGCAAACGGCCGGCCTTACCACCCGGCCGTTTTCGTGCTTGCAGTTTCTCCATGATTTTGCTACCTTTGAGGATGAATCTTTCGAGCTTTGCGAGGTGCCATGGCTGACCGACCGCAGCGCGGCGGCGGAACGCTCATTCATCTCCTCGGCAGCCTGACCGAAGGGATACTCAATCTCCTCTTCTCGATCATTCTCGTCCGGCTGATCTCCCAATCCGATTTCGGTACGTGGCGACAATTCTTGTCGCTGGCCGCCATCGGCTGGAATATCGCCATCTTCGGCCTCCCCTCAAGTCTATATTTCTTCTACAGCACCGCCAAGCCTAACGAGGCCGGCACCATCGCCAGACGAACCCTCTGGATGGCGCTCATCCTCGGTGCATTGGGCAGCGTGCTGTTCTTCTTCGGACTCGACTTCGCTGCCGGCAAATTCGATAACCCGCAGCTGTGGGACGAGGCGCTGCTCTTCAGTTCCTACTTCCTGCTCGGCTTTCCGCTCTTTATCATCACGCCGATGCTGGTCGCAGCCGACCAACGCGCCGTTCTGGCGATGCTGCGCATCAGTATGAATTCGCTCAAACTGGCCGCGCTCGCCGCGCTCGTCTGGCTGAATTCCGATTTGCGCACGATGCTGATTGCCCTGAATGTCGTCGCGCTGATTCAGTTCGCCGCGCATCTCTACTTCTATCTGCGCGCCGCCGGGCCCGCGCTGCTCCCGTGGCGCCACCGTCTCGATGAACAGCTCAAATTCTCCGGCCATATGATGCTCCAGGGTGCCGCCGGTCAACTATCACTCGAAACCGACAAGCTGCTCGTCTCCGCCAGTCGCACACCCGCGGAATTTGCATCCTACTCCGTCGGCGCGCGCGAACTGCCGCTCGTTCTGCTCATTCCATACAGCATCACCGACTCCATCGTGCCCAATCTGAGCCGGTTCGCGCAGGAGAAGGCTTTCCCGGGTTTCTATCAGCTGCTCCATCGCTGGATTAAGCGTGTCGCCCTGCTGATGTATCCCGTCTTCGCCCTTGTGCTCTTTCAGCATCGGGAAATCGTCACGATTCTCTATACCGCCGACTACATTGACGGCGCGCTCCCGCTGCTCGTCATCGGCTGTCTGATTCCCATTCGCGTCGCGTCCAACTACCAGTTGCTCATCTCCCTCGGCGGTTCGCGTGACGTGATGCTCGCTTCCTTTGCCAATCTCGCACTCGTCGCAGGACTCGGATACACATTCCTGCAAATGTTCGGACCCTGGGGAGCCGCACTCGGTCTCGCCGTCGCGGAATACTCCGTCAACTGCGCCGTGCTGCTGCGCGTGGCAAAACGGACGGAGACTCCGCTGAGCGGCGTGTATCCGTGGCTCTATCTGTTCAAACTTCTGCTCATCGCCGTGGGCAGCGGCGCCGCCGCGCTGCCTGTCCTGCATGTTCTCGGCAATCTCTCGCTCTTCTGGCAGCTTGTCTGCTATGGACTGACAATGATGACTCTGTTCTGCGCCGCTGTGCTTATGCTGCGAATGGTGGACTCGGATGACCTTGCCCTGCTGCGCGCCAAACTGCGGCGGTAGGTGCCCCCGTGCGTCGTTAATCCTTTCTTCCTCAACTGAGATGTCCCGTGGAGACTACTTCCTTCGACCGACTGCATTCCACCCGCCGCAATCGCAAAATGCGCAACTATTTCGCCGTTGCCGCCGGGCTCTCCGGTATTGTGGCTGCCGTGCTCGTCCTTGACCCCATGGTCTCAAACGAGCCCCTCAATGCCGTCCCTTTGCTCATTTTCAGCTTCGCGTGCTTCCTGTCCGCGGGGCTTACCGTTTACTTCCACATGAGGTTCATTTCCCGTGACTAATTTGCGCGTCGGTGTTGTCGGGGCGGGATACTTAGGCACCATTCATTGCAGACTCCTTGCACAGAACCATGACGTTCTCTGGACAGGAGTGTTTGATACCGATTCCGCCAAAGCTCAATCCGTGGCCGAGCAGTTCGGCGGACTCGCCGCGTCTTCGCTCACACATCTGATTGAGCACAGCGATGCCCTGCTCGTCGTCTCCGCGACCTCCTCGCATTACACCGTGGCCAGGCAGGCGCTGCATGCGAACAGGCACGTCTTCCTCGAAAAACCCATCACCACCACCGTGGCCGAAGGCGAGGAACTGGTCGCCCTCGCCAAACAAAAAAATCTCGTCATGCAAGTCGGGCACGTCGAGCGCTTCAGCCGCGCCTTCAGAGCCCTCGGCACCGAGTATCCCCATCCGAAATTCATCGAAGCTCATCGTCTCGCCCAGTTCAAACCGCGCGGCACCGATGTCGCCGTCGTTCTCGATTTGATGATTCACGACCTCGACTTGATTCTGAAGCTGATGGGTGAATTCCCCTCACAGATTGAGGCCTCCGGTGTGGCCGTCATCAGCGAAGCGGCCGATATCGCCAATGCGCGGCTCACCTTCCCCTCCGGAGGAGTGGCCAACGTCACCGCCTCGCGCATCAGTGCCAACCCCATGCGCAAACTCCGCATGTTCTCCGAAGACAGTTACATCTCGCTCGACTTTGCCAAGGGAGAGGTACAGCAGTTCCGGCTTGCGCATGCCGATGAGGCCAGTCAGCCCGGCACGATGCTCCTCGGGGAAATCGAAAAGGGCGCTGTGAAACGCAAAATACTCGTCGCCGCCCCCACTGCACCCGAAGGCAATGCGATTGATATGGAACAAAAGTCCTTCTTCGAGGCCATTTGTGCGCATTCCCAACCGCCGGTCACGGGGCAGGATGGTTTGAACGCGCTCAAAGTCGCCGTCCAAATCCTCGAAAAAATGGGAACCACCGAAACCGCCACCGGAAGGGAATAGACCGCCTTTCCAATACCGTTTCCCCGCTCCCCCGGGGGAATATTGGGGACTAACTCTTTCGGCCTGAGACTGTATTCACTTCTCCACGCAGCTTCCTTATATGAACACACTCTACTACGGCGATAACCGCGATATTCTTCCGCGCTACATCAAAGACGAATCGGTGGACTTGATCTATCTTGATCCGCCCTTCAAGAGCAATCAGGATTACAACGTGCTCTTCGCCGAGCAGTCGGGCGAGAAGAGCGCGGCGCAGATTATGGCCTTTGAGGATACGTGGCATTGGGATATGCGCGCGCAGGCGTGGTTCGAAAAAATCGTCGAACGCAACGACAAGGTCTCCGATCTCTTAATTGCCTTTCGCCGTTTCTTGGGTGACAACGATATGATGGCCTATCTGGCCAACATGGCTCCCTGCCTTGTAGAGTTGCGCCGCGTGCTGAAACCCACAGGCTCAATCTATCTGCATTGCGACCCGACCGCGAGTCATTATTTGAAATTGTTGATGGATGCGGTATTCGGGGCGGTGAATTTTAGGAATGAGATTACGTGGAAGAGAACGAGCGCACACAATGACCCGAAACGATTTGGAAATAACGCTGACATAGTTCTTTACTATGCGAAGTCGGATAAATTCACATGGAATCCTATCTATGTCCCGCACAGTAAGGAATACGAAGCACGATTTAGAAACGTTGATCCTGATGGAAGACGCTGGATGGACGACAATCTAAGCGCGAAAGGACTGTCAGGCGGAGGATACGAATATGAGTACAAAGGAGTAACCTCTCTTTGGCGATGCCCTTTGGTGACAATGAAGAAGTTGGACAAAGAAAACCGATTGCATTTCACTAATCGAGGTGGGATCAGACTGAAGCGATACCTTGACGAGAATAAGGGGGCAGTGTTACAAAGTATTTGGGATGATATTCCTCCAATCAATTCTCAAGCCGCCGAGCGTCTCGGCTATCCCACCCAAAAACCCGAAGCACTCTTGGAGCGCATCATCAAAGCGAGTTCTAACGAGGGTGACGTTGTGCTCGATCCGTTTTGCGGATGCGGAACGGCGGTGGCTGTCGCGCAAAAACTCAATCGTAAGTGGGTTGGTATTGACATCACCCATCTGGCCATCACACTGATTAAGAAAAGACTCCGTGATTCATTCGGCGATGAGATTGAAAAGCAATACAAAGTCATCGGCGAGCCCGTGGATTTGAAAGGCGCGATTGAGTTAGCAGAACAGGATAAATATCAATTTCAATGGTGGGCGTTGGGTCTGGTCGGTGCGCGGCCTGAAGAACAGAAGAAGGGAGCGGACAGAGGGATTGACGGACGGCGCACGTTCTTTGAAGGCAAAGACCGCCATCCTGAGCAGATATTGATTTCAGTCAAAGGCGGCAAGACCAGCTCTCCGCATGTGCGCGATTTGGTCGGCACAATGAAGCGCGAGAAGGCGGCATTAGGGCTGTTGATTACGCTGAATGAACCGACGCGCGACATGATTAAAGAAGCCGCAAGCGCGGGATTTTACACGAGCGAATACAGCGGCACCAAACATGCAAAGCTGCAAATTCTGACGATTGAGCGATTGCTGGAAGGTCACAAGCCTGATTTGCCGCCGCTCGCGACTGCCGGATGGAGCGATGCTACATTCAAGAAAGCTCCGAAAGCCAAGTCGAAGCACAAGGGGAATTCGGAATTGGAGTTGGAGTAGTGGACCCCCTTGCCCAGCTCCTCCTCCTCGACTTATTGCAGTAGTCGGCTTCTTTCCCGTTCAATTCCTAACAGTGGAAACCGAAGCATCTCTCTTAAATGAC
>JABWCQ010000021.1 GCA_013360195.1 bacterium | reverse complement strand
TGCCACGACGATACAGAACATACCGCGCCAAGGCTTGCGGTGGGCGCACCGCTGTTGTATTCGATTTCGTCAAACGGGAAGTTATAGAAGCTTTTGTCCACAAACTTCGACTTCAGCGTGTTTTGCGTATAACGAAGTCCGGCAGTCATGACCACATTGGGATGAACGGGCGCCCGCCAACCGCCGTAGGCAGCAAGTGTGGAGGTGTTGCTGCCGCCGTCGGGATAGCGCGTGGACAGCGGCGAAGTTTCACCTGTGACAATGTTTGTTCTGTGAGCTGTGGAAGTGACGTCATTGAAGACGGCTTCCACTCCGTAGAAGAGTTTGCCCGCACCTGCTGTGCGGCTCATGTCCGCATTCAGCGAGATAATTGAGACGTCCTCGGTGCGGTCGTTACGGCTGTCATTTTCACGTGTGCGGTCATGCCTGCTCTCCTGATAATCCTGATGCGCAACGGTGAATTCAGCTTCATCATAGAGACTTCCGCCGGAGGAGGAATTCAAAGTCAAGCGATTCATCAGCAATTCCTGGGGACCGTAATACCACTCCGCGTAACGAAGCGCGCCGTTCCGATACTGTTCGAGACGGTCATAGCGCGGAATATTGGAGCTGGTGGTGTAGATGAGCGCATACGTGGCGTTGAGCTGCGGAGTGTGCCAGTAACGAATCTTCCCGAGCATATTTGCTTGTGTGTATCCGGTGAAGCGCTGAATGCTTGAGTTGTCATTCCGAACAATGACATCTTCACCGTTTTGCCGCTCAACATACTCGCGACGGCGACCATAGTCGGGATAGGCATCGGACAAGACGCCACCAGCGCGAAGGTCATCGAAGTCGCTGTATGTGAAATTGCCGAGAAATGCCCACTTCTTCAACCCGACACTCATCGTCGCGCCAACGGATTGCTCTTTGTTGGCAGTGGCATAGCGGGTGAAAGCCTTCGCATCCACGCGGGCGGTCTTCAAGAGAGAAGGAAGGGGATTCAAGGTGTTGAAGACCATGACGCCGCCCATGGCATCACTGCCGTATTGCACCGAATTAGGGCCGAACAAGATGTCCGCGGTTCCGAGGGAGTTCGCGTCCACCTGAATGGAGTTCTGCAGATTACCGGCGCGATAAATGGCATTGTTCATGCGAACTCCGTCGAGAACGAGCAGAACCTGATTTGCGGTAAATCCGCGAATCATCGGCGAGCCTCCGCCATACTGACTGCGCTGTACGAACACGCCGCCGCTTTCGAGCACCTCTGCGGTCGTGCGGGGCTGCTGAAATTCAATCTGCTTTTCACTCACTTCCGATGTTGCCTGCGCGATTTGCGCGCGGTCGTTTCCAAAGCGGTGACCTTCGACAATGACCTCTTCAGGATGGAAGAAGATCAATTGCTGCTGACTGGAGAATCGACCGATGTCAAATGCGCCCGACTCGTCGGTTTGCTCAACGATCAGCTGCGCTTCATCATGTACCCACACACCGGCGATAGGAATCTTGCTTCCGGATTCGACGACAGTAACGGGTTTGGTCTGCGCAAAGGTCAGATGAGCAAGGCAGACGAGTGTGAGAAGGAGACGAAGCATTCAGTGAACTCCCCAGTTCATTTGAGGTACAGGGCTTTTTGTGTGGTGTGACCCGCAGGCGATCGTAGATTAAACAAATAGACGCCGCTTGCTTGTGATTCGGGCGACCAATTCAGTTCGTGCGTTCCGGCGCGGGCAAACTCATCGCAGAGCGTCGTCACAATCCGGCCCTGTATATCGAACACTTTCAGACTCATCTCACCTGCGGTCATGGTTACGGCGCTGTTAAACGGGTTGGGGAAGCTCGATAGGGACAGATCACCCGGGACGGTCGGCAAGTTGTCTTCAGGCGAGTCAAGCACGGCATACCAAGGGATGGCCATGAAGCGGTAGATGTATCCCCACCCGCTCCAGTATTCCCACAGAACATATGTGTCACCGCTGTCATCCAAATACAGGTCTTTAAAGCGGTGAATCGAACTGTTGAAGGGTGCAGGTTCTCGGATCAATGCTCCATCGGCGTCTATTTGGCCAAACAAAGCCGGTTCGCCGGATGTGACCAAGGCGTACCCAAAACTGCTGTGTGAAATGACACGTTCGGCGACCGCGTTGACTTCGGAAATGAGGTTGCAGTTTCCGTCAAAGGTGAGCTGCTTAAGCTGGAGAATCGGTGAATACCCTGTCAGCAGGCGCAGCCCATGATATGCGTTGTACAACATGCCGTAACTCCGAATTACGCAATCATGCCACACTGGGAGTATCCAGTGCTCGTTTCTGGTTGCCAGGCAGGCTTCGATTGAGTTCTCATCGGGCAAGTAGAAATTCGCAAACAAGATGGTGTCCGCTCCAAGCGAGAGTATAGAGCCATGACAAGGGTATTCACGAAAAACGGGAGCGGAATCCGGATAAGTGTATTCCCGAAGCTCTCTTAAATAACGCAGGCTCCACTGGCCCGTGGAGTCTTGAGCCGCGTAACTTATCGACCTCCCAACGAAGAACCCGCCGTCATGGCGCGGCGCAATGTGGAAATTCGTCGATTCTCTGTAGAGACTGTCTCGCCAAAAGGGATGCGTACGTCCTGAATCCAAAACGGACGTTGAAATAATGCCGTCATGCGACCTGACGAGGATCAGCCTGTTGTACCCATAGTCGAAATCCGTATGGCCCAACACCTGATAAGTTAGCAGTGCCCAACCGTCTGACAACGGAATTGGACCGTGGTACGACGAGTACCAGCCTTCGGGCGACGGGACGACATATACGGGAGTGTTCAGCAGCGAGTCGCCGGATTGAGAAAACGCCCAAAATGCGAGACCATTCACCGAACTCAATGAAACAAACTCCACGGTATCCGGACTTGCCGAGGCTATACGGACTTCAGAATACGTGGTAGCAGGAACGAGCAGATCATACGGTCCTCTGACCTCTTGCGCGATCGAAGTGTGTGTGACCAGCAGCAGTGCGAAGATGAAGCGATGCATAGTCCCCTCCAAGGGTGATGGTGAAACTGAACAATAGCATTCTCAAGGAATGCTATTGCTTGGTTCCTGACCGGAGACTATTTCATGTACAGAAGCTTGTGTGTCACCTGAACGTCAGAAGACGTGAGCCGCGCAAAATACACGCCCGAAGTTATTAAACAATGTCGCCGCAAGGCGGCCTTGTATGTCGAACACATCCAATCGGACATCCGCGCTTACAGGTAAGTCATATTTGATGGTTACGGTGCTGTTAAACGGGTTCGGGTAGGAGGATAAGGAAAGGTCGGTTGGGATGACGGGTGAAGATTGATCTTCAGTGTCGAGGAAGGTTGTCCACTCCGTCCATGCGATCTTGAGCGAGTGCGGACCTTCATTCCAATCGGTGTACTCGCTCCAGACGGCAACGACTTTACCATCATCCGTGATGGTTACATCTGCGTCCACGATAAACGGCGGCCCATCCGTTTCGTAGAGCACGCCGACGGGTTGGACTTCTTGGCCCGCAGTGTCGATGCGAGCAAGCAGCAGCGCGCCGGGAGTAACTTGCAAAGCCGCGAAGCCGAAAGAGGGATGGAAGGCCCAACTCGGCGACCAATCCGTGGGAAGAGATGCAAACGTACTACACTCAACTTCGTGTTCATTGCCGGGAATAAGTTGTTTCAGGCTGTTGTCTATAAATGTCGCGATGATTCGACCGTGCGGCGTAACATACATCGCGCGTAGCAACTCTGAGTCTCCACAGCGAACAAACGAGTAGTGTGAATTTTCCCAAAGATCTGAAATCAGGCCGAGGAAGAAATTGTCACCGCCAGCAAATCCAAACTCAGAAAAGTATAGCAAACTGTCACCGGGCAGTGGAATTCCGATTGCTCGATTGTACGGATCGTTGTAAGTGGAACCAAGTAGATTGAACTCATTGAACAATGAATTCAGTGAGTCATCGAATTCATGATAGACCCAGCCATAACCCACGTCAAATGGGCCGATATCTGCAACTACATAGGCTATTCCAATTCTGTTGTTGTTCCAAGACAAAGAATGGCTTTCAGTCCAACTTCCGGAATGGAAGACCGGAGCATCAATGTAGCTACTGGTTTCAACATTCAGCAAAGAAAACTCAACAGAATTGCCATAAAGAATCTCTGTTGAAAAGTGAAAAGTTCCGTAACCCCAGTGTGCTCTGGAATTTTGGTGCAACAAACAGACCCATTGTTGAGACGACACTGCGGTCATATCTGCAAGATATCTGAAGCGGAGCGTCTCGTTTAACACAAGAGAAACGGGTTCAGAATTCTGTTGAGAATCCATGTTGTGCGAAATGTGGACGGAAACGCTTTCGTCAGTGACTAAAACTATATCCGCCGTATCTCCACGCACACAAAGTTCAACGTCTTGGATAGTTGAGTCTGCATTGTGGACCACATACGGCCCCCAGACTGGCTGAGCGATAGCGCTCGTTGCGATAAGAAACAAAATAAAATACCACATAAGACTCACCTTTTTCTGATTCCGGCGGGGCAAGGATGCCCACGCTCGGCGCAGACGTATTTGCGGGACCCACCGCAGGAAAAGCGAACTTGGACCGAGCTAAAACAGCCGTCGCATAGACACAACGGCGTCAGACAGCGGATTTTCACCGCATTTACAGCCGGGGACATTGGGACAGGTCTGCAAACAGGCTTCGACGGTGTACGTGATGCCCGGCTTGAGGTTCATCGTAGTTACCCACGGCCCGCCGGTCGGGCAAGCCGTTACCAAATTGGCAATGACATTGCGGTCACCGTACACGGTTCCGCATGTCCGGCAAGTCGGAGTCAGTGTATCACCGTTGAAATACATGACCGTGAGATAGTAGGTTGTATCCTTCTTGACGGTGAAGTTCTTGAACGCGCAGCCCTCTCCGGTTGGCGGACACTTTGTGGAGTCCGAGCAGGTGCTGTCACGGGCCCAGGCGATAATCGGCACAGGCCAATTCGGGTCGTTAACTTCGCCGGGCAGCAAACCACTTCCGTCTCGAACCTCAGGCTCAGGCGGGGCAACCTGCCACAGCATGCCGTACAGGAAATAGCCGATGATGGCTAATGCGGCGCACAGCAAAATGAACTTCGAACCTTTCACCAAACCTCCCCTTGCGAAAAATGAGAGTCGCGGCGGCCTTTAGGCCGCCGCGACGGTTTGTTGATTTATGCGGAAACGTGGGTTTCGGCGAGAATCGCGTCAATCCACTTGAAGAGCTGCTTCATTTCGTCCACCGTGGTATCAGCCATGTGCGCGATGCGGAACGTCTGCTCCTTGATATCTCCATAACCGTTGGAGATAACGCAATGATGCTTCTTCGAGAGTTGACCGTTCAGAGTTTTGAAATCAAACCCATCGGGCTTCTTGATGCACGAGAGCGTGACCGACTCGTAACCCTTCTCGGGGAAGAGTTCAAAACCGGCTTCCTTCACCCACTGATGCGTGAGCTTCTGCATGTCGAGATGACGTTTCCAGCGATTGTCGAGACCTTCTACGTTCACTATATGGTTGCACTGCGCGTGCAAACCGAAGAGAATCGGAATCGCGGGCGTGTGCGGTGTCTGATGCTTGTCATTATACTTTTTCGCATCCACGAAATTGACATAGTAGCCCGGAGCCTTGGCGGTCGCGGCTTTTGCCATGGCTTTATTCGAAATCATCGTGACGCACATGCCGGTCGGCAATCCCCAACACTTCTGCGTGCCTGCGAGACACACATCGAGGCCGAGTTTATCGGTTTCGATTTTGTCTCCCGCCATGGCCGAGACGGCGTCCACACAGAACATCACATCGGGATACTTCTTCAGGACTTCGGAATACTTCTCCAGCGGTGCGCGCACGCCGGTCGAAGTTTCATTGAAAACCGCGCAGAAAACGTCATACTGTCCGGTAGCCAGAGCCTTGTCCAGATCTTCGGGCATAACAGCTTTGCCCATCGGGACTTCGAGTTTGTCGGCGGGGATGCCGTTGAAACCGGCAATCTGATACCAGCGTTTGGAAAACGCGCCGTTGACCGTAAGTAGAGCTTTCTTCTGGCAGAGATTGCGCAGGGAGCCTTCCATGACTCCGGTGGCCGAGCAGGTGAAGAGCAAAACTTCCTGTTCGGTATAGAGTATTTTCTTGAGTAAAGGAATGGTGGCCGAGTGAACGTCCATGTAAGCCTGAGTGCGGTGCCCGACTTGCGGACTGGCGACGGCTTTCAGGAGTTCGGGTCGGACTTCGACGGGGCCGGGAATAAAGAGGCGGTCGTGCATGGGTATAAATCTCCGTTTGTAAACGTAGTTTATTGAAAATATTAAGTTAACGAGAGAAATGGTCTTTCTCACTACAACAATGAAAATGTAATGAAATCCACTCTGAGAGGCAATGATACAGAATGAAGCATTGTGCAGAATGGTAAGCCATTCGGCGGAAAAGCATGCTTGTGTGACAAGCTTACGGAATGATGATTCTAAAGCCGAATCAATTGACTCTTCTTGCGCTATTTCGTATTATTACGAAAATACGCTATATTTATATTTTTACTGATGCTAAAGAGTGAGCTGAAGCCGCTTACCTGGACTGCGGGGCTATTTGCGGCAGCCTATTTTCTTCCTCTGGAGAATCCGCGTTTTGACGGTGCAGTAGGGGAAGCATTCGCCTTGACAAAGTGGTATGCTCGCGAGCATGTCATCTTGTGCCTGATACCTGCACTCTTCATCGCAGGTGCCATTGGGACTTTTGTCAGTTCGGGAGCCGTATTGAAACATTTGGGTGCGGGTGCGAACAAAATCGTAGCTTACGGAGTTGCATCTGTATCCGGAAGCGTGTTGGCTGTCTGTTCATGTACGGTATTGCCCTTGTTCGGGGGAATATACAAGATGGGTGCAGGGCTTGGCCCGGCAACTGCATTTCTGTATGCAGGTCCGGCAATCAACGTGCTGGCAATTGTTCTGACCGCAAGAGTGCTCGGAATGGAAATGGGCATCGCACGTACAATTGGCGCTGTTTCGTTTTCGGTATTCATCGGTTTATTGATGGCGAAACTGTTTCATCAAGAAGAGACGGAGCGTAACAAGGCCGTTTCGCGGGACACGCCGGCAGCGCAATCGACCGGACTGACCGTATTATGGTTTGCGACCCTGATATCGATATTGATTGCCGCGACACTCGGAGAAACGACAAGTCTTTACCCATGGAAGTGGTGGCTAACGGGGGTGCTTACGGTGCTTATGGGTTTGCAGATGACGCGAATGATGGGCATAAAGCTGTGGCAGACAGCCTCGGGAACAGTCCTTGTTTTTGCGAGTGCCCATCTGCTGCCGCAGTATCCGCAGGCGACGTTCCTGCTGGCAGTTGCAGTATTGTCGGTTATCCTCGGGTTCTCGGACGGCGCTGGCCGGGAGTGGTTGGATGCGACTTGGGGATTTGCGAAGCAGATTATGCCGTTGCTTCTGCTTGGCATTCTTGCCGCCGGATTCCTGTTGGGCAGACCTGAGCATGAAGGACTTATTCCTTCAGTCTGGATAAGCAATCTCGTCGGCGGCAACTCGCTTTTCGCAAACTTCTTTGCATCGGTCGCGGGTGCGTTTATGTATTTTGCAACGTTGACAGAAGTGCCGATATTGCAAGGATTGATTGGCAGTGGCATGGGGAAGGGGCCGGGACTGGCGCTGCTGCTGGCAGGTCCCGCACTGTCTCTGCCCAGCATGCTCGTAATTCAGACGATCTTGGGTACACGCAAGACAGTAGCATTTGTTTTATTAGTTATCATTATGGCCACTCTAAGCGGGTGGATTTATGGAATGACAGTATAGGAGACCAGGCATTGAAAGTACAAGTGATGGGCACAGGCTGCCCGAAATGCAACAAGTTGGCCGAATTGACGGAACAGGTTGCGAAGAAACAAGAGCTTGATTACACATTTGAAAAGATAACGGACTTGAATGCAATTCTGGCCGCAGGTGTGATGATGACCCCTGCGCTGGTGGTGGACGGACAGGTGCTTGTTTCAGGCAGAATACCGGCAGAATCAGAATTGCAGAATCTTCTAATGCAAGCAGCGGGAGGGAAGCAAAGTGCTTAGACTTCTCGCAGTTACGATGCTATTCGCGATAGCGGTGCCGTTATTTGCCGAAGACCCGGCGGTCGCTGATTCAACGTCACCGCAAGTCACCAACGTGGCCTATTATTTTTGCAGCACCTATCGTTGCTCAAACTGCATGACGCTCGAAAAGTATTCACACGAAGCCATCCAGCACGGATTTGCGGACAAACTTGCGACCGGCGAACTTGCTTGGATGGTGAAAAATCTCGACGAAGAAGAGAACGCGCACTTCGTGGACGACTTCAAACTATTCACCAAGGCGCTTGTGCTCGTGCGGTATGAAAACGGCAGGCAGACGAAGTGGAAGAATTGCGACAAAATCTGGGAATTGCTGAACGACGAAGCGGCATTCAAAAAGTATGTCCAGACTGAGGTCACGGCATTCGTCGGCAGCTAAATGAACGACTTCATCCTTGGTTTGGGAACGGCGTTATGGCTGGGCATCCTGACGTCCATCAGTCCGTGTCCGCTTGCGACCAATATTGCGGCTGTTTCATTTGTGGCCAGGCGTGCGGATTCACCGCGCAGCGCGCTTTGGGTGGGAGTGCTCTATACCGTGGGGAGAATGCTGGCCTATGTGATTGTCGGCGCACTGGTGGTGTGGAGCGTGCTGTCGTTGTCAAAGCTCTCCTTTGGCCTCCAACGCTACATGCATCAGTGGTTGGGGCCATTCCTGATAGTGATAGGAGTGATTCTGGCCGGTTGGATAAAGCTGCCGATTGCGAGCGGAAGCGGCTGGATTGAACGGCTGGCGAAACGCGCGGAACTTTGGGGCGGTGTGGGCGCTTTGTTGCTGGGAGCAATCTTCGCGATCTCATTTTGTCCGGTTTCGGCGGCGCTGTTTTTCGGCAGCCTTGTTCCACTGGCCGTCCAGCACGAGTCAATAACCATTTTCCCCTCTGTCTACGGTGTTGGAACAGCTCTGCCCGTGTTGATCTTTGCGGGAGTGATTGTGTTTAGCGCGCAGGCCACCGGCAGACTGTTTAACCGACTGTCTTCCTTTGAGAAGTGGGCACGTCTGGGCACGGCGATTGTGTTCATTTGTGTGGGCATATACATGTCACTGAAATATACTCTTGGCTGGCTGACCTGACCTAAAAAAATCACCTTCGCATTGCCCGGACTGCAAAGTTCGGGCATTTTTTTGCTTGCAACTCATTGCCTTTATGCTGAAAATATGTATCTTACAGTGTACCGTCTCAAAAAGACATCCATATGCTTTCAAGCTTTGACTGGACAATTATCGTTGCTTACAACGTCCTGAGCCTCATTGTCGGTTTGGTGATGACGAAGCGCGCTCACTCCTCGACCGAAGAATACTTCTTGGCCGGTCGGGCGCTGCCGTGGTGGATTGCGGGCACGACGATGGTGGCGACCTCTTTCTCGTGCGACACGCCGCTCTACGTGACCAAACTGGTGCGCACGGCGGGGGTTTATGAGAACTGGCAATGGTGGTGCTTTGGCATCGGCTCGCTGTTCGCAACGTTCTTTCTGGCTCAGCTATGGCGGCGCGCGA
Source organism: bacterium (assembly GCA_013360195.1). Classification (NCBI taxonomy): domain Bacteria; species bacterium. The sequence goes on along the minus strand of JABWCQ010000021.1, from coordinate 34,785 downwards.
AGGTGTTGACAGATGTTGAGCTTACCATTCTTCGCTACGGCGACACGCCGGTGACGCGCGGCCTCAGAACATTTCGTGCACTGTGGCTGGCCCTGCCCATCAACGTGATTGCCATGGGCTGGGTGATTTTGGCCATGTTCAAAATCATGAACGAAGCTGTCGGCTGGGACAAACCGACCGCGATCATTTTGTTCACGGGATTGGCTTATTTCTACACCCTGCTTTCCGGGCAATGGGGAGTTGCTCTGACGGATATGGTGCAGTATGTCATCATGCAGGGCGGCGCGATCATTTTTGCGATGTACGCGGTTAACGAAGTCGGCGGCCTGCAAGCGTTGAAGGACGGAGTGATGAAGGTGGCCGAAAACCCGCAGATTTTGCATTTGACACCGTCTCCGGGCGCGGGTTCGATGTTTTCGGCCGAATTTTGGACACCGGCGTTTTTAGGCTTTGCGACCTACAGCTTTGTCACGTGGTGGGCAAATGTGAATAGCGACGGCGGCGGCAAGGTCATTCAAAAGCAGAACGCGTGCAAAAATGAACAGCACGCGCTGCTAGCGACGTTGTGGTACAGTTTGACCAATCTGGCCTTCCGCACGTGGCCGTGGGTATTGGTCGCGCTGGCTTCGATGATAATCTATCCTGTGATTGAAGATCCTGAGCAAGCCTATCCGCGCCTGATGATGGAACTGCTGCCGTCTGGTTTGAAGGGTCTGTTGGTGGCGTCGTTGATTGCGGCTTTTATGAGCACGATTTCGACGCAGTTGAATTGGGGCGCGAGCTATCTCGTGACCGATTTCTATAAGCCGCTCTTTGCTCCCAAGCGCGACGACCGCCACTACATCCGCATGAGCATGGTCGCGACGACAGTCGTGCTGGTTGCGGCGGCGCTGGCGGCCTACTATACGCAAAGCGTGACCGACGCGTTCAAATTTGTCATCGCGTTCGGTGCAGGAACAGGCCCAGTGTATATTTTGAGATGGTTCTGGTGGCGCGTGAATGCATGGAGCGAAATTTCCGCCATGATAGCGTCCAGCGTAATAACCGTCTATCTGTTTAGTGCGTCCGGATTGCATTTCGGTGCAAGATTGCTCGTGATTACATTCGGCTCGGCGGTTGTGTGGATGGCCGTCACGCTGCTCACCAAACCCGCGCCGTTGGATAAACTCGCCGAGTTCTTCCGCCGCACGAAACCATACGGTGCGTGGGGTCCCGTCAAAGACTATGCGCGCGCCAACGGCTTGATCATCCCCAAACCCGAGTCCAGCGCGCGTGCGTTGCGCGGTTTCGCATGGGGCATGGCGCTTGTGTTTGGCATGACTTTGGGGCTTGGCTATCTCTTGCTGCTCAACAAAACGCTCGCGCTCGTTTGGCTTGCGGTGATGGTCGTGGGCGGCATCGGTCTTTGGAAAGACGGGTTTTTGAGGACGAAATAGGAATATCCCGACTTAGAAGAGAGTTAATCTCAAAACACTGCTGGGAATGCTCTGTTGATCCGTGTTATGCTTATCGCAACCTGACAGGATTATTAGAGATTCTCCTCCAGCCAGACAAGTGCAAACACCTTTCGGTGAGTAGCAAGCCTTGTTTACAATCCACTTGCGATGCAATCATCCGGAGGGAGACATTTCAGAGAACGGACTATGAAGTCATTACGGTCGATGCTTGCTACGATTCTCGTTGTCTTGTGTCTAGTTGGTCAAGACTCGTATTCTCAGAGCCTTTCCGAAAGTGATATTCTATCAGTTCAAAAGCAACTGAAGTCGTTAGGCTACGATCCCGGTCCGCTGGATGGAATTCTTGGTCAGAAAACTCGTCAAGCGGTTATCAAATTTCAGACGGATCATGGACTGAATCCCTCGGGACGAATAGACGAGGACACGCAACGCGCGCTAAATCGGACATGGACAATGTTGCCGAAATTTCGAACTGTTTGGTCCGAAATGCCGGACTGGTTCGCAATCTCCTTGCTAGCAGCCTTGCTATATCTCGCACTCGTAATTTTTAGGGCGTTGGCAATAGCAATTCAACCATTAGGGCTTTCTGAAGATCAGGAACGAATGTTGTATTTAGGAGCAGGCGCTATGCTTGTCGGTGTTGTGTTGACAGGTGGAGTCTGGTTCATCGAGATGATTATCCTAAGTCTGATCTTAATGGCACTTGTAATAGGCCTTTCGGCCGCATTGGTGGGTGGCTTTGCTGCGGGATCCTTGTTACACGAAGGCGGTGCGCATGCGATACTTCCAGTACTATTCTTACTCGCAAGCATTGCTCAAAATTTCTTGCCTGCCCCTCAGAATTCACTAGTCTACGTGGGAGGGTTGATGGTCATGGGAATCCAAGGCTATAATGAGAGAGGAGAGTTCTTGTCCGATGTCTTTGGTAATGAAAGCCCGATAGGCAAAATTCTCGTCTGGCCACCACTAATACTGCTTTTTACATTTGCAGATCTCGTGATGCTTCAACAGTGGATAGCTGGACCCCTAGTGGGAATCGGTATATCCGTATTCACGGCAATTTGCATGTGGGCGGGATACAACGACTAATCTCGAATACACGTTGCTGTTCTATCACGTTCTTATCTGCTGTGACTGGGCAAGCGTAACGTAGCTACAACACGGAATCATCCGGCGGAAGCTTCCGCGTACACTCCCTAGCAATTGGACGCCCATGACCGACCTCCTCACCCCCACACGCAAACAAGTTGCCGATTGGGCCAGGCTCTCGCAGAAGAAGTTCCGGCGCGAGTCGGGTCTGTTTTTGATTGAAGGCGAAGTCTGCGTGCGCGAAGCGTTGAAAGCGAAAGCGGTGGATTGCCTGTTGGTGTTGAGCACCGAATCGGATCGCTGGGAGCTTCTGACACGCGAACATCCCAAGCTTCTGAGCTACAAAATCAACTCGGACGTGTTTCAGCGCATCTCGCAGGTCGAAGCCACGCAAGGCATCGTGGCGATTGGCAAACAATTCAAACTTCCCGCGCGCAAAAGCGGCATCACGTTATTGTGTGAACAGGTCAGCGACCCCGGCAACTGCGGCGCGCTGATTCGCGTGGCGGACTTTTTTGGCGTGTCGGAATTGATTCTCGGTTCGGGCTCCGCCGACGTTTGGAATGAAAAAGTCGTGCGCGGCTCCATGGGCTCCATTTTTCATCAGCCCGTCCGCGAAGTGGAAGATGTATCCGTCGTGATCAAGAAATGGAAGGGCGATTCCATTGCGTTGGTTGCGCACGGCGGAGAAGAGGTATCTGCTAAATTGCAGTTGAAATCTCCCAAACTGCTCGTCCTCGGCCATGAAACCCGCGGCCTGACTTCTGAGTTAGAAGAAAGCTGCACCCGCAAACTCACGCTAACCCCACAAGGCCAAGCCGAGAGCCTGAATCTCGTCACTGCGGCGGCGGTGTTTTGTTATGCGTTAAGCCCCGTTCCGTCCCCCCGCTGAAGCGGAGGGAATTCATACTTTTCTATTTTCCATTTTCCATTTCCAATATTGATAAACATCTCCATCGGCCTGCTCTGGAACGAGCCCGAAATTCGCGGCACGCTAAACGGCCGCTTCAGCGCGCAATGCTTTACCGATTGCAATCGCTGGCTTGACCGGCAGAATATCAGCGGCGACCTTTTCGCACGGGCAAACAACACCTCTCAGCCTCAGCTCGAATGGGCGGTTCGACTCGGTGAATGCCTCACAGAGGAAAGCGCACAGAGACTGCTGAACAAAGTAGCTGCCGCTGAGCTGCTTGCGCGCGGAGAAGTTCTCGAAGCCGGAAAGAAGTGGGAGACGAAACTCGGCACGCTCGACAACCGAGTTTGGTGGCCCGTTATCAAACTTGAGTCACGAGACGAAGCTGCACAGGTGATGAACGCTCTGCGTGACACGCAGCCCATCGGACTGACGCTCGTGCGCCTGACGCGGCCAGAGATGAAGACACGATTTGAGTTCTCGCAGGCGGACTTCTCCGCAACGGTCGTGCGTGTGAAACTGACTCCATTGGATGACCATTCAACCTTCACATTGCAAAACGTCCCCATCGGCCGCGGCTTTCATTGGGAACGCCGTGAATCGCTGACCTATCGTGGTGACCTTGAGCTGTTTGCAACTCCAGACGGAGGATTAAGCGCGGCAAATCATCTGCCGCTTGAGCAATATGTGGAAACCGCAGTCGGCTCGGAGATGAGACACGATCTACCCGCCGCGTTTTCGCAAGCGCAAGCCGTCGCGGCCCGCTCAACAGTTTTGGCAACTGCAAATCGCCACCACTACTCTGACGGCTTTGATTTGTGCCACGACGACCACTGTCAATGCTATCAAGGCATAGCCCGCGAAGCCGATGCGGTCATCGAACCCATTCGCGCCACAAGCGGAGTCATCCTGCTCCACAGAAACAGAGTCGCCGATGCGCGCTACGCCAAATCCTGTGGCGGAGCAAGTGACCTGTTTGCAGAGGTATGGGGAGAAGAGGAGCCGGGCTATTTCGCGGTCCGGCCGTGCGGTGATTTCAAGGTGCCGGACTTAAGTAAAGAGCGGGAAGCGGAGCAGTTTCTGAAACATCCGCCTCATGCTTACTGCAATCCCGCAGACTATTCTTATCCGCATCCGTGGGACGAAGACAAACTGTTTCGCTGGACTCGCGATTACAACAAACAGAAGCTTGGCGAACTCTTCACGCGCAAGACGGGTGTGGATATCGGCGCGATACAGGTGCTCCATGTCAAGCACCGCAGTCCGTCCGGACGAATCACCGAGCTGCACCTCACGGGTGACAAGGGCAAGACTGTGCTGTATGGTGAGCTGGAAATCCGCCGCGCGCTGTCTGACTCGCATCTCCCCTCCTCGTACTTCATCGTCACGCATACACAAACTCATATCATTCTACTCGGCGGCGGCTGGGGACACGGCGTCGGCTTGTGCCAACTCGGCGCTGTGGCGATGGCAAAAGACGGATGGAGCATGAAGAAAATTCTCGCGCACTACTATCCAAACACGAAACTGGAAACCATTTAGCGAATGAACGTCGCACTCGTTATCGCGTTCGTCGGCGCACTGGTGTTTATGTCTCACCTGTTCACGGGTATCTTTCGACGAACACGGGTTCCGGACGTCCTGCTGTTGACGGTTATCGGCTTAATCATCGGACCGGGTCTGAAGATTGTGTCGAGTGAAGACTTCGGTCGTGTCGGTCCCGTGTTCACGACTGTCGCATTGATTGTGATGCTCTTTGAGGGCGGAATCGGCATACACTTGCATGATTTGCGGCGATCATTGCGCGGAGCGACAAATCTGACGGTAGCGGCATTCTTGGCGAGCATGGCAACGGCAACAATCTGTGCGGTCGAGTGGATGCACTTAGGGGTCATAGAGTCTCTCATGTTTGGCTCAATCGTTGCGGGCACAGCTTCGGCAGTCGTCATTCCCTTGGCCCGCGACCTGCATATCCAGAAGGAAACGAAATCAATGCTGGTTTTGGAGTCGGCTCTGACGGACGTGTTATGCATCGTGGTCATGCTGGGAATTCTAAATGCCTATGAGTCCGGAACGGTGAATGCGCTACCCGTCATCGGAGGCATCCTGCTGGCGTTTTTGCCGTCGGTCGTCGTCGGAACTGTCGCAGGCATTGCCTGGTCTTATCTTCTCAGCTGGGCACGCGAGATTCACAACTCAATTTTTATGACACCGGCATTTGTGTTCGTTGTGTACGGTTTGGCAGAACTTGCGGCCATGTCGGGGGCGATCGCGGCGCTTGCTTTTGGTGTTACGCTGGGAAACATTGAACTTTTTAAACTTGGGTGGCTAACAAAAAAACTTCCTTCCGACCCGATTTGTTTAGTGGACAAGGAAAAGAACTTCTTCGCCGATGCAGTTTTTCTAATTAAGACATTCTTCTTTGTGTATATTGGTCTGTCTATCCGGTTTGACAATCTAGAGCACACTGCGATCGGCGCGCTCATCGCCGGAGTGATTTTTGTAGTCCGCTATCCCGTGGTGTGGCTGATATCGCCGAAGAGCATGCCCCCCCGGGACGCGACGTTGGTGAGCACGATGGCTCCCCGCGGACTGGCTGCTGCGACGCTTGCCTCTATCCCCCTTCAAGCGGGAGTGGAAGGCGGCGAGATGATTCAGAATGTTGTGTACTCGTTTGTGTTGGCAAGCATTTTGATGAACGCGCTGCTCGTGCTTCTCGTTGAAAAGACAGCTTTTGGGAAACTGCTGGACTGGCCGTTTCGATCGCACATCCGACCCCAAACATAACAACTGCTTCGGAGTAAACATACGTCATCGAATAATCAACGAATCGGCGCAATCGGGGTATAAAGAGTGGGTCTGAGTATCCGGTTCGCAAGCAAACCAACAACCCGCAGGAGGCTAACATGCTTGCAACGATTCGCAAAACTCTGGTAGGAATGATGTGCTTGGTCGGCACGGTCGCGCAGTCGCAAACGTTTGTTCGAATCACCGACCCGCAGAATGAAGCGGCCGTCACTCCCGGAACATCCGGATATCGCGGCTGCGCTTGGGTGGACTATGATCTTGACGGAGACGACGACCTGTGGGTAAACCGCAACTTGCTGTACCGCAATGACGGCAACGGAGCATTCGTCAATGTCGGCATCGGAATCATCGCCAATACCGGCCTTGGCTCAGGCGGAAGTTGGGCGGACTACGACAACGACGGAGACCCCGACCTCTACTTGTCCGGCTCGCCCAATTCGATTCTCTATCGCAATGAAGGCAACGACCTGTTCACTCCGATTGATGAAGGCGACATCGGTTTCAGCGGACACGACTACCGCGGCTGGTCCTGCGCGTGGGGGGATTATGACAGTGACGGCAATGTGGATATGATTGTCACGCATCCGGCGGGCTTTCTGGGGAATCCAAGCATACCCAACATCATGTTTCGCAACGACGGGCCTCCGAACTACTCCTTTACCCGGATAACGGACAGCGATGTCGTGACCGGACTGGCAGCATACACGATAGGTAGCTTCGCGGACTTTGATCTCGATGGAGATCTGGATTTCAATATCGGCAGCGGCCCGGTATCCGCTCCCGGAGTGGATTATTTCTACCGCAACACGCTTGCACAAACCGGGACGGCGGAGTTAGCTCATTGGACGGGCAACAATTTGACCGGGACAGCGCGCGATGGCCAGAACATTAACTGGATTGATTTCGACAATGACGGCGACCTCGATTGCTACATCACGAACTACACAGCGGGATTCAACGGCGGCAGACGCAACGACTTCTATCGCAACGATAATGGCGCCTATGTGCAGATTATCGAAGGGGCGATTGTCACCGATCGGCAAACGTCACTGGGAAATTGCTGGGGCGACTTTGATAACGACGGCTGGCTCGACTGCGTTATCTCAAACGAGACAGGCACAAACAAGTATTACCGTAATCTTGGAAACGGCGAATTCGAGAGCCTGATGACACCGTTCACTGTGGCGGGTGTTTTTCGCTGCCCTGCCGCGAGCGACTATGACGACGACGGCGACCTTGACTTATTCTTCTCGGGTGTTGGAGCCGCACAAGGTTTCTACCGCAACGAGACGACAAACGGAAATCACTGGCTGAAGTTGAAACTGACCGGCACGGAAAGCAATCGGTCGGGAGTCGGAGCCGTGGTCAGGATGAAAGCCGTAATTGGCGGCGTCTCCATGTGGCAGATTCGCGAAGTGAACACGCAGAACAGCTTCTGCGGACACAACAGCCTGTCGGTGCATTTCGGCTTGGGAGACGCGGTGACTGCCGATTCGGTCGAGATTCGCTGGCCCTCGGGAGCAAGAGACTATTTTGTCAATGTTGGTTCCAATATTACGCTGAACGTGTCCGAAGGGGAAACCGCGCGGGCGGAAGAATTTCCCCACCTTCCTCGCGATTATTCCGTGACTGCCTTTCCCAATCCGTTTAACGGCGAGACGACCATTCACTACAGACTTCCTCATAATCAGTCAGCTCGCATAGAAGTTTTCGACATCACAGGCCGGTTGGTCAGACAGTTTGCGGAACTCCTGCAAAGCTCGGGAAGTATCCGCTTCAATCCGCAGCAACTTTCAAGCGGCACGTATTTCGTGTCACTGGTGGATTTGCAGGGCAAACTGCGCGACACGACCAAACTCCAATACCTGAAGTAATGATTGACACCCACTGCCATCTCTATTACGAACATTTTGCAGACGACCTTGACGAAGTTATGGCGCGCGCGAAAGCGGGCGGCGTGGACCGGGCGATTACAATCGCCGTTGACAAGGAGACCGGTGAACAATGCCTCGAATTGGTGAACCGTTTTCCCGGTCAGGTTTTCTGCGCATTAGGAGTGCATCCGAGCGAGACATCCAGGATAACTGAGGACGATCTCGATTGGATTGAAGCCGCAGTCGGTGACCCCGCGGTGGTGGCAGTGGGTGAGATCGGCCTGGACATCTATCGCGGAGAAACGAATATCAAAGAGCAGGAGAAACTCTTTGAAAGACTTCTCGAACTCGCCCGCCGTGTGGACCTGCCCGTGGTGATACATCACCGCGCGGCGGGTCTGCGCACGATTGAGATAATCGAGTCTGCGGGCAATCGCAAAGGGGTGTTCCACTGCTTCTCGGAAGACTATGAATACGCCAAACGTGTTCTTGATGCCGGATTTCACATCTCATTTACGGGGAACATCACCTACAAGAACTCGACCCTTCCGGCACTTGCCGCCCGGCTTCCGCTTGACCGAATTTTGCTCGAAACGGATGCTCCATTTATGGCACCGGTGCCTCACCGGGGCAAAAGATGTGAACCTTTTTTCACACGTGAGATAGCAGCTAAGTTATCGGAAATACATAGCATAAGCATCACAGAAATTGACAGGATAACCACTATTTGTGCAGAAAACCTGTTCTTTCGACACAGAATAGGCCAATAAACTAGCTTGCAGGAGGCACCCTCGGGAGACCTCAATCCAAGAGACCCACAGGGTGGACAGCTAGGCGACAATGTCACTCTGAAACGGGCTGCAGACATATCGATAAACTCAATATGCACATAGTATTAAACAAAGAACTAATATCCCCGCTTGATGTTAGTCAAGTGCCTCAAAATTTTATATTTCTCATCAGAAAGCTTGACAGGTTTGCTCCCAGAAACTATATTTATCACAGTTACGAAAAGCGAAAGAGCGCCGAGAGGCAGGCATGTCTCTTAGGCGCGGCCATTTGACCATTTAGAGAGGTGTGGGATGAAGAAAATGCGACTTGTTTTGGTCCTTGCGTTGGCTGCCCTGTTTTGTGGGAACGCCCTCGCTTTGGATGATGCCACGTTGGCATTCGATGAACAGAATCAGAAAATGCACTTGATCTTCGGCGATGCGACCCCGTTTAACGCAATCGTGTCGTTCATTCATCTTCCGGCCGCCTGCGGTCTGCCGCAGCGCTGGGATGAATCGACAGGTCAGTATGTGGATGGAATCGTGGCCGAGAACACGGACTTCCACTGGTGCGAGTTGGACATGTTTGTAGGTGACCTCGAGATTGGTCAGTCGGTTCAGGTCGGCGCACAAGTTCAGGTTTGGAGCTTGGACTGGAGCCAGCTTGAATACACGGTTGACATTTTTGACTGGAACAACGTTCAAACTCTGGACGGACAGACTCTTGAATACGTGACGGACGGCTGCACCCCGGTTCTGCCGGCGTCGATTCCCATCAATTCCGCGTTCTGCGCCACGATCTGCCACGGCACGTTCGTGATTCCGATTGAATGCGAAGATCCGGGCCATACGCCGGGTACCCTTGAAATCACGGTGACCAACCGTTGCAACCCGGCTGAAGGTTCGCATTGCGACAATCCGGATTGCGCCGGCGTGGACTGGTCACTCTTCAACTGGAACATTCGCGTGTTCCCGAACTGCTTGCTCTTCTTGACGATGTCCTATTGCGGCGTTGACCCCGGTTGCGTCTGCATCTGGCGTTCGGACTTCATCCTGCCCGTCGAAATCAATGGCTTTGACGCTGTTGCCGGTGACGGCGAGGTGACGTTGAACTGGAGCACGATGAGCGAATCTGATTTGCGTGAGTTCCGTATTACCCGCAGCGAAAATCGCGACTTCGGCTATTATGGTCTGGCCGCGATCGAAGCCACCAATAACGCCACGGGTAACAACTACACCTTTGTTGACAACGATGTCACCAATGGCAAGACCTATTACTACAAACTCCATGTTGAAGACGTGAACGGCAACGTCAGCGTTTACAACATCGACGGTCAATCCGTTGTTGCCGAAGCGACTCCGCAGAGCGGCGCTGTGGCACTTAACTACGAACTGGCCCAGAATTACCCGAATCCGTTCAACGCTCAGACCAGCTTCAATTTCAGCCTCCCGGTTGCCGGCAACGTCAGCCTGAAGGTCTATGACATGCTGGGTCGTGAGGTTGCCACTGTGGTTAACGGCACGATGGCTGCTGGCGTCCACACGGTGAACTGGTCGGCTGAAGGCCTTGCTACGGGCGTGTATATGTACACGCTGACGGCCGGTGAATTCACCGCGTCGCAGAAGATGCTCTATCTGAAGTAAGATTACAGCACTTCCAAGCACCACGTAGGATGACCACAAAAACCACGGAGATTGACCGCATGAAAAAGGTATTTGCTATTATGATGCTGGCCGCAGCGCTGTTTATCGCCGCTCCGAATTCGGTGCAGGCGCAGTGCACGCCCAGCTATCCTGCGGAGCTTCACCTCGGTGAGTCCGCTTGTATTCAGGTTTGCCAATTCGGACTGATCAACTTCTTCCTCGTCGGAGCGGATCTTGATCAGGCCGGTATCCCTGTCATCACCGCCGTCGCGGGTTGCAACCCGTCGTCTAGCGACTGTGATGTTGCATGTCAGCCCATTACTCCCCCGTCCATTTTCACTTTGGGCGGCGGAATCTTCTTCCCCAGCCCCACGGATTGGTCCGGATTCAGCGATTGTATGGAAATCGCCTATCGCTGGAATCATGACGGCTACTGGGAAATCGAAATCTTCAGCCTTTGCTCGGGCTGCTTCTGCTTGAGCTTTGACGATCAGTTGGCCGCCGAAGTCGCGTCGTTTGATGCCGTCGCAGGTGACCGTCAAGTGACCGTCAACTTCAGCACCGTCAGCGAGACCGATCTGGATCACTTCAACATCCTCCGTGATGGCGTGAAGGCGACCGAGATTGCCGCGACGAACAGCACGGCTGGCCACAGCTACTCGTGGGTGGATAACGGCGTGACCAACGGCGTCACCTACACCTATACGCTGGAATCGGTTGATGTGAATGGTTCGAGCGAAGTGTTGGCTGCGACCAGCGCTACGCCGGATGCTCCGAATGGTGTGGTTGCGAAGTTCGCACTCGATCAGAACTTCCCCAACCCGTTCAACCCGGAGACCAACATCAGCTTCGAATTGGCTGAAGCTTCGAACGTCAGCCTGCGTATCTTCAACCTGGTTGGCCAGGAAGTCGCCACGCTCGTTAGCGGCCCGCAAGCCGCCGGACGTCACACGGTGAACTTTGATGCGTCGAGCCTCACCAGCGGTATGTATATCTACCGTCTGGAGGCCGGTGCCTTCAGCGCGACCCGTAAGATGATTCTGATGAAGTAATTTCCACCTCTCTTGGAAATAGAAAGCCCCTCTGCGAAGGCAGAGGGGCTTTTCGTATAAATGCTTGGAGAACGCTATTCGATGGAGTGCGGCTTGCCGACGGACTCGGTGATGACCGCAATCTCCCGCTGACCCGTGAGCTTAAGATAACTGACAATCGCGTCGATTTTGGCAGCTGAGATTTCCGCCCCGTAAGCAAGCATTCGGAATCCGTTGCTGTCATACAGGCTCTGTCCGAGCTGCATCCCGGCTCTTAATGCGTCCACAGGAATCAGAGAACTGTCTGCATCCGGTTTGAATTCCCGTTGTGAGACCGTCGCATCGAGCGCCGCCAGAACGTTGGGATCGAAGTGAGTGTTTGCCTTACTCCAAAGCTGAGTCAGATTGTCAGCGGCGCGCTCGGTGCCTTCAGCGGCATCCAGCCGCTCAAACGCGATGCAAGCACGCAGAATTCTCGCGCCAATCGGAATCTTGTTCATCATCGCGCCGGATGGGCCGGTTCCGTCGACATTCTCAAGCTGATATCCGACACACAGGGCGACACCTTCCAGCGACGGAAGCGTGCGCAGAATCACTGCCCCAAGCGCCGCGTAATTCTCATAAATACGAATCCGCTCCGGCGGCATTTCGCTCAGATCCGTGTAAAGCAACTCGTCCGGAACGCCGATTTTACCGATTTCACGGAGTCTTGCAGCAATCATCAAGTCATCAAGTTCCTGCTTGGAAAGACGCAGATGCCGTCCAACCTGTTCGGCCAGCGCTTCGATTCGAATGGCGCGCTCGTGGCTGCCGGGAACCCGGAGATTGACCGCACGCTCAAGAATCTCGATCAGGTCCTTAAGATCCAACGGAGGGAATTCCTCTTTTACCTTTGTCTCTGCCTTCGTTTGCGAGAGCATGATTAGCAGATGACAGGCGCTGCGCATCGAATGTATCGGCGTGAACTTGGAGAGCACAACGTCAACCATATCCGTGTGTGTCGGACCGAGACCGAGAATTGGCAGCCCCTTGGCCTTCAGCATGGCAAGAATCGGCGCGATTCTATGCTCCACGGGCACGCTGCAGCAGATTATCCAGTCAGGGGCAATGTTATGGAGTATGGGAGCAGCCGCAACGTCTGTCACGTCCAATGCGGTCACATTGGCAATCGTCACAAGGCTCTGCGGGAACAGCTCGCGAGCGCGGGTGGTAAGGAATAAAACCTTGAATTTCTGATTAACCATCACAGTTTCCCCAGGTCAAAGTTCACGTATCCATTGTGGTGGTGTGTCCGAAAAATCAAAATTTACCGTGAAATTTCCAAAACAATGTAACACCGAATAATGAAGCTATGCCGCTCATGAGCGGCGGGATTGCAATGGGAACAAGTCCCAATAAGTTATACGGCCAAGGCGCGACCGCGATAGCAACCGCCAGAATCGTATTGATGAGTGCTTTCGCTCCCGCATTTGCGATAATCTCCTGACGCTCGTCATCGTCCGCAGCTTCGAGGAGCAGTTTCCAGGCATCCACCAGCGCCCTGACCAGCTGAATCAGCGGCACAAGAACCAGTAAATACCATACTTCCAAAATTCACTCCTTATTGAAAGTCCCTCTGGACTTCCACGGATTCTATTGCCATATTAAGGGGAAGCGTCATCAGTATCCGGATGATGTGCTCATTAAGCCGCGTTCCCGAACCGACAATCTTCACTCCGGTGCGGCTCCAGATGTCTTCGGCCAGCACCATCCCTTCATGCAGGTCCGACAGGCGGACGCGCCGCGTTGCGGCACCCTTGTTCAGTTGCGCCGTGGCGAGTGTGGCATAGTTCTCGACGAGTCCCACAATCATCGGGTCGTACAGGGAACCTCTGCCCCGGCCGAGCACATGAACCACTTCGTCCCGGCCTTTGGTGCCCGTATCCGTAATCATCTGAAACGCGCTGGCAACTCGAAGAATGCGCGAACCGAGCGGAATCTGATGCGCGGCCAGATTCATCGCACCGGAACCGTCGAAATTTTCGAGACAATATTCAACAATCTTCGCCGCCGCCGAAAAAACCGGAAACTGTCTCAACACCCGCGCACCGAGCATCGGATAACGGTCGTACATCGCCTGCTCATCGGGTGTGCGCTGTTCACGCGGAGTGAACAATATCTTGTCGGGCAAACCCAGCTTGCCGATTTCTCGCATTCTCGCCGCGAGCTGAAGTGTATTCAGCTCTTCTCCGCCCATACCGAGATGTGAGCCGATCCACAAACATGCCTGTACCACGCGCTCGGCGCGGTCACGGTAATCAGGCATACGCAGCGCAAGCAGATGCTCCATCATCTGCGCGAAATCATCCGCCGAGTGCTTCAGCCATGTGCCGATGCCGTTTACTCCCTGTCCCGGCGGAAGCGCGCAAAGCGTCGCCGGACTGGCGAGCAGTGAAATCATCGAGCGCAAGTCCGTCATGGCAATTGTGACCGACACGTCACACATCAATCGTTCGCACGGCCCCGTGCCGAATCCGAGCACAGGAAGCATCAATGTCGAGACTCGATCGAGTGCGATATGAGCGTCGTGATCCATCGGCGCACCGATGACAATTACCGCCGGATCAAACTGCTTTATGGATAGATCAGGCTGACAGCCGCGGCGGATGCAACGAGTCTCCGCGGCCTGCAGCACAGCTTCTGGTGCGTTTCGCTCATCCGTATTCAAAAGATACAAGACGCGTGATCTGAAATTCGAACCCATCAGTTTCGCCCCCCGGTGGCAAATAGGGAAACTCTGTTCTTGCTTTTCTTAGGCTTGTCGTTCTGTGACGTTCCTGACTGGCCGGCATCTGAGTTGCCGCCGGTCTCAAGACTGCTGAGTTTTCCCAGTGCGATATCCATACCTTGATCGGATACAAGCAGCATGGAGATTCTGCGGTTGCGCGGGTCCAGCGGATCATCAAAACGCGGCCTGCGGTCGGCGTATCCGCGCACCATTAAGACTTGATCCCCCGACAAACCGGCCTGCTCCATCACCCTCCGCGCTTCATTGGCGCGCTGTGTGGAAAGCTCCCAATTCGTTATGTTGCTGCTGTTCGAAAACTGCGCGGCGTCGGTGTGTCCTTCAAGAATCAGTTTATTGTTCACTTTGCTGTACTCCGCCGCCAACGCCTTGAGTGCCGCAATCAGCTTCGGTGAAAGTTCCGCGCTGCCCGATGCGAAGAGAACCTCGTTCTCGCCTTCGTTGATTTCGACCCGCAGCCCTTCGTGCGAAACTTCAATCGTGATTTGATCCTTCAGCCCTTGAAAAACGTCGCTCTCTTCGATAAGCTGTTTCAGTTTCTCAGCTTCGTTTTCCAGTTCGGCGTCGGGAAGCGTGTGCATTTGCGCGACTGAAGGAAGTTTAATGATCGACAAACCCTGCGCATTGCTGGTCGCTTCCGCGGGTCCCGCTCCCAGCAAAGCCTTGCCGGTTGGATCGCGGAAGTAACCGCCGATTCCGCGCTTGACGTCTTCGGACTGTCCAAGAATCCACAGCACGATGAACAGCGCCATCATCGCCGTTACGAAGTCGGCGAACGCCACTTTCCATGCGCCGCCGTGGTGGCCATGTGCGTGCCCCTTCTTGACGATTCGTATAATCGGCGGGTCGTTGTGCAGCTCTGCCATGGCTTAACCGTGACTCTTGTTCTTGGCTTCCTTCAAAAGCTTCTCCGTCTCCTCAAACGACGGTCTGTCGGAATGGAAGATCGCGCGGCGGGCAAACTCTATCGAGACAGAGGGCGCCATGCCCTTGGCAAAGGCTGAGATTCCTGCCTTGATAACGTGCAGCAGCCTCGCGTTGTTGCGGTTGCGCGCTTCAAGGTTCGCTGCCATCGGTGAAAAGAATCCGTACGCGAAGAGAACACCCATGAACGTTCCCACGAGTGCTGCGGCGACGTGATGACCGACTACTGCCGGATCGCCGTCAATGTGACCCATCGTAATGATAATACCAAGAACTGCGGCGACAATTCCGAGTCCCGGAAGTGCGTCGGCTATTTTGGCGATCACGCCGGCCGTGATGCCCGCTTCTTCATGATGCGAGTCGATTTCCTGATCCATCAGCATTTCGATCTCGTGCGGTGGTACTGACCCGGCGAGAAAGAGCTTGATGGTGTCGCAAATGTAAGCCAAAGCGCCGTGGTCGTGAAGTATCTGAGGATACTTCTCGAAGACCTTGCTGGTGTGCGGGTCGTTAACATGCGATTCAAGCGCGATGATTCCGTCTTTGCGGGCCATTTGAAACAGCTCGTTGAGTAACAACAGCGTTTGAATGTAGGTATCTTTCGACGGCCCCGATTTCCCGGTCATGATTCCCATCATGTCCGTCACAAGAGCCTTCAGCGTTGCGACTGGAACCGAAATTAACAGTCCGCCAATCGTTGCGCCGAAAATCACCACGACTTCAGACGGCTGAATCAGAACTCCGATTGCGCCGCCTGCCATCAGGAAACCGCCGATAACGCCGCCGATAACGACCAAAACACCAACTATTGCCATAGCGTCTTTGAGATTAGCTTCAGTTAGTTCGAGGTTTTACACGATTCATCGCACCCATCCATCGCAATCGGTGTGCCCCAGCGTAAATGCCCCGAAAGGCATTGTGAAGAATCGATAATGAGCAGTTCAATCATGAAGCCACATCAGCTTTTTACGGGTCATCTTCGTTTTCTCGAAGAGACTCTTGCCAAGTCATTGCGCGATCTCAAAAAAAGTGACCCGCTTGCCGAAGTGTGGGTCATTGTACCTAATCAGCTCGCGCGGCTGCATCTGCAGCGGTTCTTGGCTGGGAAGCTTCAAATTGCCGCAAACATCCGGTTCAAAACTGTGACGGACCTGATGCACGCGCTGGCAGAACCGGTAGTTCTTGAGGAAGGCTGGAGTACTCTCAGCGAGGCTGCGGTTGACCCGCTGCTGGAAAATGTCCTGAGCGCAGAGTACGGAAAGCTGAAGTATCTCAAACCGGTTGCGAATTCGGCCGGCTTCCGCCGGGCCTTGCTGAAAACTCGCCGTGATCTCATTCTGCACGAAATCGCCCCGGCCGACCTGAATCGCGTGCTGTTTGCCGACCGTGAGCGTGAATACAAGCTGCACGATCTCGCACTCCTTTACTCTGCCGTGAATCAGGCGCTGGAGAAACTTAAACTGCACGACAGTGCCATGCTTCAGCAGCTCGCATATCGTGCAGCCAGGACAAACATAAATCTTCGTGCTCCACTCAACCTCTACTGTGTCTTCGAACTCCCGCCGTTGACCCGTTCAATTCTTGGCAAAGTCATGTCAAACCTGGACGTGACCGCGTTTCTTCCATGGGTTGCCGACCGCCGCGCCTATGAATACAATAAGGACACTTATCAATGGTACATGAGCAGCGGATTTACGGAGTCCCGGGAGGAGAACGCCGCCGTACAGTACACGGACATTCGTTTTGTTAGCACCCCGCGCGAGTCCGCGGCTGCCACCGAAATAATCCGCGACATTATTGACAATGAGTCGATCAAGTCCGGCAGTGCTGCCGTTCTGCTCGCCGGAAGCGGTGCGCTCGCCGCTGTTCTTGAGACCAGATGTCAAATGATCGGACTGCATCCCTACATTTACGAGGCAAAGACCGTTGGTCAGACCGCTGCCGGACGAGGACTCTCTGCTCTGGTCGAACTGCTGGATGGTGAATTGTCACGCGAACGGGTCGCAGACTATCTCGCATCCGCACCGTTCATTTCGTCCATTGCCTCCCTGACAGGCGAGTGGATTCGTCTTGCCGAGGAATCCTATGTCATCGCCGGGCTAAAGGACTGGGAGTACCGCATCTCCCGGAAAACTGAACAGCTCGAATACCACGCAAGCAAGTTTGCCGGACAGGATGAGGAGGAGGATAGCGTCGTTGACGTGCGGCGGCGAATTGAAAACGCCAACGCTTGTCTTGCATTCATGCGAGAGCTTGACGCGATGATTCAGCGGGCGGCAAGCGCGGCATCGTGGGAATCGGGTGTAGCTGCTGTCTGGGAATATTACAAGGAGAGCATCGAGCTTGATGAAGAGTTTGCCGGTTTGACACATCAGCTCGAACAGGCTTCACTGCTCGACGCCGCACGCGTGCCCTGCACTGCACATGGACTGCGCGAGTTCCTTCTATCCGCTCTCGAAACACCGGGAACCCGCACCGGCAAATTTAACGCCGGAACCCCAATCGTTGCCCCGCGCGAAGTCGCGCTCGGCGCAACATTCCCCCATGTCTTCCTGCCCGGCTTCAACGAAGGAACCGTTCCACATCTGCAGAAGCAGGATCCGCTGTTGCTTGATGCCGACCGGTATCAACTGAACACCACACTCTCCGCGTCACTGCCGTTAGCGAAAGACTCTCTGGTGCGCGAGCGCTTTCTGCTTGAAATGCAGCTCCGCTCGGCCACGGAAAGCGTGACAATCTGCTATTCGCAATCCGATGCCGACGGACGCCCCTTGCTGAAATCTCCCTATATCGCGGAACTGTGCGAAATCCAGAACAGTGTTCCGCTGACGGCCGAAGAGCTGGACTCTTTGCTTAAAACCTTGCCCAATCGTCAAACTCTGTCCAATCCATTGCGTGTCAGCCGCAGCGCAACACCTGTGAGCCGCAGTGAATACAATCGCCGCAAACTCTTCGATGCGCTGCAGGACGGCAACACACATGCACTGTCCCATCTCGCGCAGGATTCGGAATTTCAGCGAATCGTCAATTCAGAAGTCTCCCGCTTCAGCGCGCGTGCCTACACAAATTCCGACGGACTCATTTCCAACAGCACTGCGCTCGCACATCTCAACACGACATTCTCGCGCGATATCGCGATTTCGGCTTCCACGCTCGAAGACTATTGGAAATGCCCCTTTCGCTTCCTCGTGACAAGGCTCTGGGAGGCTTACGCGCCCGAATCGGTTAACAAACTGTCTCCGCTTACCGAACGCGAAAAGGGAACTCTTCTGCACAATATTCTCCAACGCTATCATGGCCGGAAGCTTAATCTTCCCGTGACCGGCGAACACTACACATGGGACGAACTCCGCAGCATAGCTCTGGAAGAGATTACGTCCTACGCGCGCAAGTTTCCAATTGGGTCGCGCTTTGCCGCTGCAAAACTCAGACAGCAAATTCTGCTCTTGCTGCAATCATACTACGCCGATCTGTTCAACAGTGACACGGTTTGGCTTACCCGGCACGTGGAGTTGAGCTTCGGATTCGGCAAACCTCCAATGCCCGCGGCCGTGCCTTACACATTCCCCGACGAAGAGCAAATACTCTTCAAGGGCCGCATTGACCGGTGGGACAGCGATGCCGCTGGCCGGGAAATAAACATCATTGATTACAAGAGCGGGTCTCCGCCCAAAAAGAACTCCCGCAAGATGGAGCGCAGGCTGCAGCGGGAAATCTACCGGCTCGCGGCCGAGTCTGCTGCCCCCGCTGCCAATGTCAGCGCGCAATACTACTACATCGCCGGCGCATTGCGAGACGTTGCCTCGGATGCCGAGTCCCGCGCGGAAGCGTTGTCCGTAGCCGCGTCGTTGTTGTCCGATTTACGCACCGGCATCTTCGCGCCGGACCCGGCGGAAGACGATTCTACAGCCTGTAAATACTGCTCCGTCAAACTGGCCTGCGGAGCGCAAAGACACTCAGGAAAAGCGTTTAATTCATCTGCCGTTCCCAACCTTCGTACAAACCGCACAGCAAAGGATGATACGGAAGAAACCGGAGCCGACGACAATGAATGACAGCGCAGCGCGTCTTGAAGCGCAGCAAAACTTCCGCAAAACCATTCTGGTCGAAGCAGGTGCAGGTACCGGAAAAACGACGCTCCTCGTCAATCGCATCTGCAGCATGATTGAAGCTGGAATTCATCCCGAGCGTATTGCCGCCGTGACATTTACCGTTAAAGCGGCGGGCGAGATGAAACAGCGGCTCCGCAATCAACTCCGCAAATCTGAATCACAGCATGCGCGTCAAGCCCTTGAAAACCTCGACCGCATGACCATCAACACCATTCACGGCATGGCCGCGGAATTCCTGCGGATGCTGCCCGTTGAAGCTAAACTGCCTCCCGAATTTACTTCACTGGATGAACTGCAACAGCAAGTTGCCATGAAGGATTTTCGCGAGAGCTGGCTGACACGAGCTCTCGATCTTGATGTGCCCGCGTCCTTTGCTTTTGCCGATCTGCTTGGTCTGAATTTGCTCGGCAACGATACAAAAAGTCTGAGTAGTCTGTTCGACCGTCTCGTGTTGTCAATGCTGGACCCCGATGAGCTTTCCACGGGCGCCGACTCGGTCGAGGAAGTCGTGCAGGCAGTCGCACCGCTCGAACATGCCGTCGCAAACCTCGCCCCCATGATTCAGCATTGCAGCAATCCGGACGACAAGCTTCTGAGACAGATTGAAAGCGCGCTGAACTGGTACAACACCCGGCCTGCGGAAATCTGGTCTGATCAAGGTGTATTGTGGCTCAGCGCAGGTGACGCTGCGTCAAAACAAAAAGGAAGCAAATCAAATTGGGCTGTCGGAACGCTGGATGAAGCACGCAGCCGTTACGCCGATTTTACACAGAGTGTGCGGAACCTGCGAAACACAGCCATGTCTGTCGTCTGCAGCGATTGCAAACGCTGGCTTGCCCCGGCTGTGCTGCAATTCCGCGAATCCCTGCGCAGCCGGGGCATGATTGGTTTTGACGACCAATTGCTGCTCTGCCGGAACATGCTCCGGGATTCCAAAATTGCGCGGGACTTCTTCAAGAGCAGATTTGACCATGTCCACATTGACGAGTTTCAGGACACCGATCCAGTTCAGGCCGAAATTCTTTTCTACATCTGCGAATCAAAACTAACTCATGTGACGCGATGGCAGGACATTGAGCTCGAACCCGGCAAACTGTTCGTGGTCGGCGACCCGAAGCAATCTATCTACCGGTTTCGCGGCGCTGACGTGCGCATTTACAACAAAGTCGCCTCCGAAATCGAAAAGGAAGGCAACAAGCTTACCATAACGAAAAACTTCCGAAGCTTCAAAGGCATTCTCTCCGAAGTCAACGAAATCACGCGGCCGCTGATGAGTGCGCGGAATGAGTACGAGTCAGACTACGTGGATCTTGTTCCCTCCGATGAGGCGAGCGACGATGACCGTGCAGTGGAACTGCTTGTGCCGCCGGCCACGTACGACCGGCTGTCGCAAAACGCGGCGCTTGCTGCCAAATGGGAAGCCGCCGCCATCGCCGAACACATCAATACGTTAGCTCAAAATACTCCCGGCTTCTGCTTTTCGCAAGTGGCGATTCTCATGCGTTCGGGCACGCACATATCTCGGTTGCAGGAGGCGCTTGGCGCGCGGGACATTCCCTTCATCAGCTTCATCAATGAGGCCTACGTCGGACGCGTCGAAATTGAATCCGTGCTGACCATGCTTCTTGCCATTTCCAACCCCCAGCATACTGTCGCGGTAATCGGCGCACTGCGCTCGGTCTGGTTTGCATTGTCGGATGATCAACTCTTCGAACATAAACTGTCCGGCGGCAGTTTCGTTTACACGGATAACCTCCCGCGCACCGGTCCGGTGGGCGCCGCGCTGGACAGCTTGCTCTCATGGCACAGGAAAAGCAAG
Source organism: bacterium (assembly GCA_013360195.1). NCBI lineage: Bacteria > bacterium. The sequence continues at coordinate 13,559 of JABWCQ010000021.1, read as the reverse complement.
CACATGAGTCCAAGCGCACTGATCGAAGAGCTGCTTGCGGTCACCCACACGGAATTGATCTTCGGCCTGAAGTCGGAAGGCACACAGCGCGTGCAGAACATCCAGACGCTGGTCGAATACGTACGGCGCTTTGAGCAAATCGGCACGCCGTCGCTGTCCTCAATCGTCGAGCGGATCTCCTCCATGACGAAACTCGTGCAGAATACGGAACTGGATGCCCACGACGATGAACGGCGCGCAGTTCAGATTATGTCGCTGCACAAGGCCAAAGGTCTGGAGTTTGACCATGTCTATATCTTCCGCTACGACGAATCGAAACAAAATGACGGCGATTGGACTGTCCTGAAAAACATCAATGATACCGGTCATGAAATCGGAATTTCTGCGAATAACGGCGGGTACTGCACGTTGAATTGGGAGACAATCTCCGGTCAGGAAGTGCTTGCGCACACTGCGGAGCTGAATCGCCTTCTTTATGTCGGAATGACACGCGCTCGCAGGAAACTGATTCTGCCTCTCGCTTGGCAGCGGACGAGCCACAAGTCATCCAAGCCCAAAATCCCCGAACCGCTGTTGGCGCGCTATCCGTTGGACAAGGACAATCTGCCGTGCGTTGACAACACGCTGGCCGTACGGACATCGTCAAACGCAGTGCTCCTAAGGGACTATCGACCACTTGCCTCGCGTCTCAAATGGAATGCCGATGTCTCAGACCGGGGAATTGCGGAGTACGCAGAGTGGCAAGCCTCGCTGGAAAGCCGTGTCAACTCTCTTAGGCCGGCCTTTGTCCGGACGGAAGAAGAGGATACTGCCGTTGATTGGCGGCAGGTACGCGCGCGCAAAATCGGTATCTACGTGCATGCCGTCCTGGAACAGATTGCAAAGGGACGCAAACTCGACCATGCACGGACACTCGTTCAGCGCGGATCCAAACTGAATCCATCTGAACTTGATGAAGCCGACAGAATTATTGAAAATGTCACCGCTTCCAGTCTCTTCACCGTTGACCTGCCGCAGGCCAAAACGGTTATTACGGAGCTGCCGATTGTCGCCGTAGCCGATGGCACTCCCGTCTCGAAATTCGTTGACCTGATCTTTGAAACCGCTTCGGGCGAGTGGGTGCTGCTTGACTACAAGTCGGATGACATTCCCGCTGAAGCCGTCGGCGTGAGAACAGAGTATCATCGCGAACAAATTGACACATACGCTGCGCTGTTCGAGAAACTGTTTGGCCGTTCGCCCGCTCGCAAACATCTCTACTTCCTGAGGCCGGACGTGCTTGTTGACCTGAAATAGAAAAGGCCGGTGTGGAAACACCGGCCTTTCGTCTCAATACAAAACCTGATTACTTCATCAGGACCATCTTCATCACGTCGCTGCCGAACGTGCCGCGCATCTGCGCAAAATACACTCCGGACGTTAATCCGGTCGCGTCGAAAGCGATCTCATGCGCACCCGCTTCAACGACGCCGTTCACAAGTTCGGCCACGATGCGGCCCTGCACGTCGTAAACATTCAGCGTAATCTCGGCGGTCTCGCCAACCGAGAACTGAATGTTCGTCGTCGGGTTGAACGGATTCGGGTAGTTGCCTGTAAGCTCGTACGAATTCACCGCCGGTACAACTTCCGTTACGGACTCGACGATGACAGAACCGAACACCTGCGAGTTGCCGTTCGCGTCAAAGCCCGCAAGCTGATAATAGTAACCCGCGTTGCTCACCGAGCGGTCAACGATGCTGTAATCATGCTGAGCGGAGCTCGTTCCGTTGCCGGCGACCACTCCGACCGTCATCCATTCATCGCTGCCAAGTTCGCGGCGCGAAACTTCAAAGCGATCGTTGTCGGTCTCAGAGGCGGTGCTCCAGTTGACCGCGACGCCTTCCTGCGTGCGAACTGCTGAAAACGACGAAAGTTCGACGCTGAACGGAAAGTCTCCGCAGTAAATGTTAAGCGTGTAGGCAACCGTTGTGTCACGGCGGCTGTCAACGATAATCCAATAACCGTTCGAGTCGTTGTTCGGCAGACGATTCCCGTTCTGAGTGGAAAACTCCAGGAAGTGGGGATCAGCGCCGAGGCACTTGTTCGCGTCACAGTCTTCAAGTACGACCAGAATCAAGTCGTCGCGCGAAGTCGTTGGGTCGTCATTCCAGTCCAAAGAAATCCACAGCGGATCGGGAACGGCGGCGTTTTGCGGCGCGATGCGATAAACATGCGCCTTCCCGCGCCAACGGTCATCGGAACCGCCCGGCGTGCAGTACGGGCCCGTGCTGGAAACCTTGTAGCGCTCCACATCGTCATGACCGAAGCGCACGGTCGTGTCAACCACAAATCCGCAGAACACCTCACCCGGATCACACCACGCATGCGCAGGCTTTACGCCAATACTGCTGACCACAATCATTGCTGCGGCAAAAAGCAGAATCTTCATCTTTGTCATCAGGCTTCTCCTCAGTTTGCCAAATAAGCACTCTATCTTAAACACCCTAAATATACGTTGCGAAACTACGACGGCGCAAGACCACGTGTAATTTCAACTCGCCGCATCAAATAATATGACGATTGCGATTTCATCCTGTCCGTAAAATATTGACTGAAAAAAATTTGGAAAATTCCAGACCCTCAAAGGGAAAAGCAGAGGAGCGAACAGATTTTCACACTTGCCCGAAAAAAAACACGACACACTTATCGACAACTCCTCTCATTCTTTCCAGTTCGCAAAATGCAAAACGGCCGACTCTGAAAAAGTCGGCCGTCGTCTGAAAATAATTGACCCTGCTTAGGCTCACGGACCTAATCGCAGGAAGTCAATTCGTGAATCCCAGTGTACGGTTATCTGTGTGTTGAAGTGATCGTTGCAAATCACTGTCAAGTCATAGTCGGCTTGCAGGTCCGAAGGATCCGGAGCGTCATAGCTGAACGTGTTCCAGTTGTCGCCCGACGGCGGAGTCAGATAGGGCTGCCCCATCGGATCGAGCAGTTGAGAAATCAAGTCCGGCATTGAGTTCGCGTCATTCGGCGGAAAATACCCCCACTCCGCGTCGTGCATTGCCATCGCCTTGCGAATGACTTGCAAATCAGAAAGCGCCGCACCGACATAAGCTCTGTTATGCACTTTGAAAAACTCGGTCATCGTCACCATCGTCAAAATGCCGATGATGACTACGACCATCAAGAGTTCAAGGGTAGTAACGCCACGCTGATTCATGTCAACTCTGCTTGGAAAAAGGTTCGTGTCTCTCGGTTGCAAGCTCAAGGCCAACAGGCCGGATGTTTGGAATGTGCTGTTTTGCATGATGTTGGATAACATTGCCAGCGACAAAACTTCAAGCAAATGACGGCGAATTGCAACATCGCATGGAGTAATAGTTGCAAGCTGGCAATTCACTTCATATATTGTCGGGTCTGGAATAGTTCAAACTCGTTTAGCACAACTGCATATGCCCCAAGAAAAGTACGATTTGGTCGTTATTGGCAGCGGGCCCGGCGGTACCCGGGCTGCGATTTCTGCGGCGAAAAAAGGGAAAAGAGTCGCCATCGTGGAACGCATGCGGGAACTCGGCGGAGTCTGCGTGGCCACCGGCACCATTCCGTCAAAAACGATGCGCGAAGCCGCTCTGCATCTCTCCGGCCTGCAGCAGCGCGCCTTTTATGGTGCGACCTATCGCAACAAGGAGAACATCACTGCCGAAGATCTCCGAATCCGCACTCAGATAGTAATGACTCGCGAATGGGAAGTCGTGCGGTCACAATTGACTCGTAACAACGTCGACATCTTTGTCGGAACCGGTAGGTTCAGCGACCCGCACACCATAATCGTCGAGCATGGTGACGACGAACACGAACTCAAAACGGATTTCGCGGTTATCGCTGTCGGCACGCGGCCCTACATGCCGCCCGGTGTCGAACATGACGGCGTGACCATCTTGAACGCTGACTCCATTCTTGATATCAAAACAATTCCTCGCACAATGACCTGCATCGGCGGCGGCGTTATCGGTCTCGAATATGCCAGCATCTTCGCCGCTCTTGGCGTCCGTGTCACTGTGATAGACCAGGCCAAAGAGCTGCTGAGCTTTGTGGACACTGAAATCGTTGACGCGCTCGTCTATCAGCTTCGTCAACTCAATGTCGTCTTTCGCCTTGGCGAAAAAGTTGAACAGGTCACCGTGGACAAGAGCGGCGACACACCTCACGCCGTGACAAAACTCGCGTCCGGCAAAATCGTCGTCACCGACGTCGCTCTCTATTCTGCCGGCAGACAGGCGAATGCCGATTTGATTGATGCGGCAAAAGCGGGACTCGAAGTGGACAAGCGCGGCAAAATCGCCGTGAACTCGCGCTACCGGACAAACGTGCCGCACATCTTCGCAGTGGGAGACGTTATCGGCTTTCCGGCGCTTGCCAGCACCTCCATGGAGCAAGGACGGCTTGCCGCGTTGGATGCGTTCGGTTATGAAGATGAAAAGCAAGTCCCCGACATCTATCCTTACGGCATCTATACGATTCCCGAAATCTCCACGGTCGGCGCCACTGAGGAATTGCTGACACAAGAGTCCATTCCCTACGAAATCGGCGTCGCGCGTTACAAGGAAATTGCCCGCGGGCAAATTCTCGGCGATGAAACCGGTGTCGTGAAACTCATTGTTGACCAGCGGACACGCAGACTGCTGGGCGTGCACGCCATCGGAACCGGCGCAACTGAACTGATTCACATCGGACAGGCCGTGATCGCGCACAATGGCACCATTGACTATCTCATCAATGCCGTTTTCAACTATCCGACTCTCGCCGAGTGCTACAAGACTGCCGCGCTTGACGCGCACAATCGTCTCGCCGCTCTGCAATCTGTAAAAAAATCTCCGCCCAGGCCGCAGCCCGCCTGAACCGTGACGAGTTAAAGCATCAACGCCCGCCGGATTCCGGCGGGCGTTCTTGTTCATCGTATGACAGAGTCTCTTCGCATCCAGTCAGGTAATCATCAATTTGCGCAGGGAGCGTTCCACAGCAGGTTCCAGTGGTCTTCCACGTCGCGTACGACCTTTCTCAGTTGCCCCGGGTCCATCGGCTTCAGAAAATATCCCGTGACTCCGTGCGAAATCGTGTACGCTAAGTCCGACTCGGCCAAGTTGTCCGTAAGAACCACCACCGGAATCGTCATCAGCTTCGGATCCGTGCGAATCTCATGCAGCACATCGAACCCTTGCTGGCTGTCCATATTAATGTCGAGCAGGATCAAACCCGGTTTCGTGATGCCATGGTCTGCGTCCAGTGGCCCGAAAGCCACCGTGTGCCGCAAGTAGTGCAAGGCCTCCAATTGTGATCTCGCGACCACCATGCGATTGCGGAGCCTTGTCTCGGCAATCGCGCCTTCCACCATCTCGATGGCTTCATCCCGATCTTCGATCAGCAGTATGTCTATCGGTACCCGCTGTTCAGACACGTTCCACCCATTGCTGTTCATCGTAAATTCGCTTTCACATCGTCGTATCACGATTTCCCTATTGGCAAAGGCCGGACCTGAACAAAAAAGAATCGCCGCTCCGGGTCAACGGAACGGCGATCTCGTTATGACTAATAATAGTTAGTTTGTTGACCCGTGTCACTCCTGCGGATCAACTGTGCTCAATCAACTCAGCAACAGTCGCGCGTTACCAACAACTCGCTGTGCGAATTCAACCTATAGCATCTCGTCCGTGCAGAATGCAAATTGCGCTTTCTTCGCATTTCGCACGAATCTCAGCCGTTACACCGGAGTCGAATGATGCTTCGGTCGTACGTCCACCAATCCAATCTGGTAGATTGTCGTCCGTTCCCACGCGTGCAGTTTTCCCGCTTTGCGCAGAAAGGATCGGAATTCTGCGGGCTTCCAATGATTGCAGTGACCGGGATCCTGTCCCAAACCCAGCTTGATTGAAAACCACGTCAGCGTTCTGAAAATCGGCTCATACGGCACCGAAATCAGCAGCCAGTGCTCCGCGACACGGTCGAGCTCCGCCAGCGGCTTCTCCGGATTCGGAAGATGCTCCAGGACTTGCGAACAAAACACAACGTCGAACTGCTCGTCCTTGAACGGTATTTCATAGGCGCTGCCCACGTGCCAATCCGCTTCCGGCGATGCTATCTTTGCGAACCTGATGGCCTCGTCACTGAAATCAAATCCCGTCCACCTGCCGGTGTACCCGCGTTCCTGCATCGCTCTGTATACGATTCCTTCGCCGCAGCCCGCGTCTAAAACGTTCTTTGCCCCTGTAAATGCGAGCAGCTTGAACATATGGTCGAGATAGAGCTCAAGATGCTTCTGATACAGACTATTGTTGAACTCCCACTTGCGGTGGTTGTCTGATGTATAACCCTCTGGCCTCGCCTTGCGGGCGTGTTCAATTACCGGCAACGGACACTCTCCTCTATTCTGCTTTCCCCCGGTCCTTCGGGAGGATCAAGGGGGGGTAAACTCTCAAACTAAACAACAATACAATCGTCGCGCACGCGCAATGAGTCCAGCGTTCACGCTGGTCAGGAAATCACGACGGCGCGCACCTCTTCATCCGCCTTTGGATACGGATCTTCATCCCAAAACTCTTTGAATGCCGTGGACCAGTCTCGCGTCGCCGCCCGCGCTCTTGCCGCCGCCGCCATCCGGTGCCGCAAGTCTTCCGACTCAACCAGCGACCGCATCGCCCCGCGCCACGCCTGAACGTCATAGCCCGGCAGCACAAACCCGCTCTCGTCCGGCAGGATGATTTCCTTCGGACCGCCCTCATTGGACACCAGGCTCGGCAGTCCCGATGCTTGCGCTTCAAGCACTGAGTTGCCGTACGTATCCGTCGTGGAGGGAAACACGAATACGTCGCCGGAAGAGTAAGCCTTTGCCAGCTGCTTCCCTTTCACAAAACCCGGAAACACAATCATCGGCGGCAGCTGTCGCGCAATCAACTCCTCGCGATATGGCCCGTCCCCCACAATCGCCAGCGCGGCCTTCTCCTTCAGCAACTCATCTTCCGCAAACGCGTCTATCACCACGTCAAGGTTTTTCTCCCGCGACACGCGGCCGGTATAGACAAAGATGACTCGCCCCGCTATGCCGTAAGGCTTGTAGAATTCCTCGTCACGATGACGCGGATTGTAAAAATCCAAATCCGTTCCGCGTGTATAGATAAACAGCCGCCGCGGATTGAATCCATGTTCGACAAGTTGCTTGCGGTAATGGTCGCTCGGCGAATACACCGCGTCCGCCAGTCCGTAAAACCAACGCATGAACTTCCACGTCGTCTGCTCAAGCCCCTCGTCGCCTGTAATCTGTCTCACATGCTGTGGAAAGTCACTGTGATAAATTGCCCGCACCGGCACCTTGAACAGCTTCGCTGCGAACATCGCAATCAATCCCACCGGCCCCGGCGTCGAAATGATATACTCGTCGAAGTTCTGCGCCTCAAGATATTGAATGATGCGCAGAATCGGCGGCACGGACAGCTTTTGCAGCTCGTAATCCGGAATGGCCACCTCTCCCACCGGAGGAAAATTCAAAAACTTGCTTCCAGTTGGTGCGCGTGATTCCGCGACCGAACAGATTATCTGCAGGTCCTCACCCAGCTTTTCCGCCACGTCCGACATCCGGTGCAGCGTCATCGAAACGCCGTTCACGTCCGTCACCGTGTCTGAAAACCACGCCACCTTCTTGCGCGCGGATTTCCTCGGCAGCTCCAGCGTCCCCTCGACCCGCGCACTCAACTCGCTGATGAGCTTGCGGTCGCGATTCAGTTTGTCGAACGAATAAAGATACGGAGCCATCACGCTCTGAATCGGCAGCAGTGCGGCCACCAGCGGCAATCCGCTCCCGATTTGCCCGCGCTCGAAATCCTTCATCGCGTCACTCAGAAGCTGATAGCTCACCTTGCTGAGCACCCGGTCTGCCATGCTATACAGGCGCGCGTCGAACGTCTGCAGATCATCGCGCTCAATTCCTCCGAGTCGCTCCTCTTTCGGAAGCTCACGATAGGCCCGGATAATTTCCGCAATCAGCTTTCGTTCAATCGCCGACGGCTTCTTGCGAATCTTGAACAGCCCCTTGAATCCCTGCCACAGCGACCCTGCCACCTGCCTTTTGGTCGGCTTTTCCGGGGACAGCAGGCGCGTCAATATCAATTCCAGTATCCCCTGCAGTTCGCCTTCACGCCGGAGTACTTTACTCGCGTAAAGCTGCGCCGCCACTCTGTACATCGAGTGCGCCGAAGCAATCGTTGAGCCGTGATTCCCTCCCGCAACACCCCGCCGCAATCGCAGCTGATCAAGAAACTCATCAGCCGAGTTTGCCTGCGGAACTTCCGTCCACGTCAATCCGATATACTGACCGCAGTAATCGTTCGAACTGCCGATATGCCCCTTCTGCCACGGCCGCTCCGCAATCGGCGTAATCTTCCACTTCCGCTGCAGCAGATCCAGATATTCCGGCGTCAACGCGTCCAAATACGCAGTCGTAAACTCATTCGACCTCTGCTGCCGTCCGCCGCTGCGGGCTTCAAAATGGTCAAATAGCAGAAGCAGTCGTTCAACATGGTCCGGCGACAATTTTCCGTCGTGCGGTTCCAGCGGCTGCGCCACCACATGAAAAAGATTCTCCGCCAGCAGGTAGTCACGCACGCTGTAGAGATTCCCGCGCAGCGACAACAGCCGTCCAAGCTGTGCGTCGTTAAGTCCGTAGATGAGCAGCCGCACCGGACACCCGTCTTCGGGGAAAAATGTCGCCGTCTCACAAGCCGGTATAACGTCGGCAAAGTGCGCAAGCTGCGCGTATCCCTCCAGCGAATCGCTGTCCGTTATCGCGACATAGTCCATCCCGCGCCGCTTGGCAACATGATATGCCGCCAACGGCTCCGTTGTCGACTCCGACACCTTGAGTTTCTTCAAAAAGAAATTCGTCGGACGGTTCGAAAATTTGGTATGTATATGTAAGTCAGCTCGTGGCATGAACACGCATCACCTTTCTCCGGCTAGGAGGAAAGGGTCGGGGAATGGCGTTCAGGATTCTTACGCCAAAGATAATACACCGGAATCCCCAGCAGAACGATAAACAATCCCGGCCAGGTGTATTGCGGCTTGTAGATAAGCAGATTGACGGAAAACAGCACCGCGAATATCAAATACGCAATCTGTAAATACGGATACCCCGGTGCGCGGAACGGCCGCTCTTCGTCAGGCCGCAGCGTCCGCAGGCGAATGATGCCCCACACCGTCAGCACATAAAACAGCACCGTCGCGAACACAACATAATCGAGCAAGTCTCCATACTTCCCCGACAAACAAAGCACGCCGCTCCACAATCCTTGCATCACCAGCGCCACTCCCGGCACGCCGTGCTTGTTGATTTTCTGTGCGTCCTTAAAGAACAATCCGTGCTGCGACATCGCGTAGTAAACTCGTGCTCCCGTCAGAACGATGCCGTTGTTGCAGCCGAACGTGGAAATCATCACACAAATGGCAACCACAATCGCCGCCGCTCCCCCAAGCAAAGTCTCCACACTCGCCGTGGCAATCCGGTCACTCGCCGCAAACTGAAATCCCCGTGCAATCACATCCGCACCATTCGGGTCGCCAATGACCGGCAGCATGAACAAATAGGCCACGTTCGTCAGCACATAAAGTCCGGTCACCAGCGCTGTTCCCAACGCCAGACTCTGCGCGATGGTCTTGCGCGGATTGTGCGTCTCCGCCGCCGTAAACGTCGAGCTGTTCCATGCATCAAGGGCGAATATTGCTCCCACACATCCCAATCCGCACGCGCTGAGTAAATCCGCGCCCGACAGCGATTCTCGAATCACTTGACCGTTCTCCCCCACGGTTGCCCGCATCGCCTCCCACGCGTTGGCGAAATTCAGCTTCACCACGTCCGGATTCAGCCCCAGCGAGAATCCAAGCACAATCAGCAATACCAGCACCGCAATCTTGCTGAACGTGAACAGATTCTGCACAAACTTCCCTTCCCGCAGCCCCTGCATGTTCAAATACGTCAGCACCGTGATATTGAATAGTGCCAGAAGCTGCGCCGCTGAGAATGTCAAACCCGATACTTCAAAGAGCACATGCTGCTCCGAAAACCACGGAATCAGCACCGCCGTGAATTTCGCAAACGCCACAGCCACCGCCGCAATCGTGCCGCACTGAATGACCATGAAGAACGTCCATCCGTATAAAAACCCGATGAGAGGGTTATACGCGTTCCTCAGATAAACATACTGCCCGCCCGCCTGCGGATACATTCCCGATAGCTCGCCGTAACTCACCGCCGGAATCAGTGTCATTACTCCGCTCACGAGCCACACCAAAAGCAGCCAGCCGGAAGAACCCACATTGCGCGCGATGTCTGCCGAAACAATGAAAATGCCCGACCCGATCATCGAGCCCACAACCAGCATCGTCGCGTCAAGCAGCCGGAGCTGTCCGCGCACCGAAACCTTTGCCTCGCTCATGAAGTGCGCGTCAGTCCGTCTTGCGCTCGGACGTGAACACCTTCGTCAGGCAAAACACAAACAGACTGATAATCGTTGCCCACGAAAGCAGCATCAACACCCATCCGGCCGCTGTCATTTTGCCTCCTTGTGCAGTTTGGGGAACTTGCCCCGTTTGTCAGCCTGCCACACCCAATACACCAGCAACGCGAAGAATGCGCTCATCACCAGTCGCGTGATACTTATCCAGGACGCCTTGTCCGCTTCCACGCCTTGCATGGTCGCTATCGGCCACCACTCTTGAATCCCCCAGAACAGCAAAAGAAGAATCAGGTAGGCAGGCGTTACGTAACGGATGATATACTTGTATATCGTCGGAATCTTGATCAACGCGCCGTGGTGCATCTGCTCCCAGCCCTTGTCAATGCCAAGATAGATATTGAATATCAGCACCATGATAAGTCCCGACACCACCGGCAGCACCGAACCCGCCCAGAAATCCATCTCGTCCAGCGTCCCGTGCTGAATCGTCGCGATGATGAATCCCGTGATGACAAGGTTGATGAACCCTGTCCAGAAAATAGCCTTACCCCGCGTCATGTTCATCTCATCCCGCAGGAAGGTAATCAACGGCTGTATCAGCGATACCGACGATGTCACACCGGCGATAAACAGCAGAATAAACCAAATGAATCCGATGAACCCCTCGCCGCCCATTTGCGCGAAAATATAAGGCATCGTCACGAACCCCAGATTGAATGACCCCTGCTTGGCAATCTCCTGAGCTCCGGCCACTCCAAAGAAAATTGCCGCCGCCACGACCGCAATGCTGCCGCCCAGCACAACCTCCGCGAATTCGTTCGCTGAAGTTGCCGTCAAGCCTGACAGTGCCACGTCATCCTTCGATTTCAAATAGCTCGCATAGGTCATGATGCACCCCATGCCCACCGACAGCGTGAAGAATATCTGTCCCGCCGCCGCAATCCAAACCTTCGCCTCGTCAAGCCGGCTCCAGTCCGGATTCCACATGAACCCCAATGCGTTGTTCACGTTCCAGTCCGGATGCTCCGCCACCGGCGAACCCAAAGTCAGCACCCGCACCGCCAGAATTATACCGCACACGAACAAAATCGGCATCCCGATCTTCGACAGCTTCTCAATTCCGCCCGAAATCCCCTTGTAGAGCACCCAGTAGTTCAGAGCGAACACCACCGCGAATATCGACAGCGCCGTCCACGGCCCGTTAAAATACCTGTTCGACTCCTGACCGGTGAAGCCCGCCAGAAACTTGTCCATTTCGTGCGCGGCAACCGCATCCTGATACTGACCGGTGAGGGAAAAGAACGCGAACGACAGTGTCCACGTCTCGATATAAACATAATAAAACGTGATGCACAGCGGTATGAAAATAGTAATGATACCAAGATACTTCGCCCACGGCTTTCCGCCGGTCAAACGGTGAAACACTCCCGGCCCGCCGCCGTGCTCGTGCTGCCCGCCGTATCTGCCCATCGTCCATTCCACCCACGCCAGCGGAATGCCCAGCAGCAGCATCGCCAGAATGTACGGCACCATGAACGCGCCGCCGCCGTTCTCCGCCGCCTGCACCGGAAAGCGCAGGAAATTCCCTAATCCGACAGCGCTGCCCGCAACGGCCATGATACAGCCGATGCGTGAACCCCAATTGTCACGAATGCGCGGCGCGTGCTGTGGGTGCGAACTTTTTTTCGCAGGCTGTGACGCCATTCACATGCTCCTTTCAATCCGTCAATGTGCTGAGTCCGGTCTTTCGGTATCGTGAGTGAAAATCCGCTCCGGCTCTCTGCCGAGGGACAGCGCCGAAACTATGGTGAGTCAGGAGAAATGCTGCAGGATGATTATCTGAAGTGAACGCTAGGCCGCGGCGGCAGCGTCCGCCAGCTCTCGGAGTGCTTCCAGCGCGTCCTCAATCTTGCGCGTGAACTCGCGCAAGTCCGCGCCCTCGCCCGGATGAGCTATCGGTAGGCCGTAATATAAAAAAACTCGCGCGAACGGTTTCGGAACTGTAAACCGGTCCCACGAGCGAAACACCCAAGAACGATTGGCGGCAAACACAACAGGAATCACATCGGCGCCGCTCGCCAAGGCAATATATGCGGCGCCGGGTTTAAGCTTGTATATCGGGCCGCGTGGCCCGTCACCGATCATCGCGGCCGTCTGTCCGTTGCGAACTCGGTCTATCATCGCCAGTGCCGCCGCCGACCCGCCCCGTGTCGAACTGCCGCGCACCGTCTCATATCCGATCTTTTCAACCACCCGCGACACCAACTCGCCGTCACGGTGCTGCGAAATCATTGCCACCACATTCCGCTTCCGGCAGTGATACGTCGAGCCAAGCAGTCTGCCGTGCCACGTCACCATCACCAGCGGTTTGCGTGCGCGCATATACGACAAAGGCTGCTCAAAGCCCGTCACACGCAGCCGCCACGTGGCGCCAAGGATTAGAACGGCCAGATGGCCGAAGCGAGAGCCGAGATAAAAGAGGAGGCGGTTCGTAGGATTGCGGTCGTCAAAGAATACAATACAGCCAGCATCGAGTCCGTCGCACAGGCGGAATCTGAACCCGCTCCGCGTATCTGCGCTCCCGTCTGCGCGATCGCTTCACGGATCATCTTCGGTGCTTCCGACAGCTCGCTGATGCCGTAGCGAATCGTCGCGATGGAGGCATTCACACCGTGCCTCATTCCAAACGTCGTGCTCTTGCCGACTCGGCCGGCCGCAGTACAGCCGGCTCCGCCTTCAGCAGTCGGAGTGCACAATTGAATCGTCAGCCGCTTCGGTGCCGCCGCAGAGCCCGGAACATCGTCCGGACGGTCGAACGCGAACAGCGCTGACGAACATATCAGAATTCCAAGGATGGCAGCAAGCCCAAGTAAACGCATCTGATTTCTCCCGTTGGTAATTCACCCACAAACTCCAACAGAGCACTCCCTCAAGCGCTCAAGGTACATTCTATATCTCTCCCCGTTCACGGGGGACTAAGAGGTGGCGTTCGCCGAGCAGGGATTTAACCTAGGTCAGGCCTCCGGCCTGACGATAAGAGGTGGCGTTCGCCGAGCAGGGATTTAACCTAGGTCA